>JBBQGO010000017.1:0-13559 GCA_038323125.1 Pyrinomonadales bacterium | reverse complement strand
CGGCGGATTCGGCTGCACGTATCGCGGCCATCTGCCGAACGATGCCGTTTGCTACCTCGCCGGCGTTGCATGCGTCGATCAGGGCCTCCACCACGTCGGATTGATAACGCGTGCCGACAAAGCTTCTTAGGCGTTCAAGTGCCGCCTGGAGATCCATACCCTTTTGATAGGGCCGGTCGATCGTCATAGCGTCAAACGTGTCAGCGACAGAGACGATCTTGGCCTGGAGCGGGATCTGGTCGCCGGTCAGCCCCTGTGGGTAGCCCTGGCCGTTGACCATCTCATGGTGCATATACATGCCGGGCAAAAAGTCCTTCATCGCGGGTATCTGTGACATGATCTTGTAGCCGCGCTGAGGGTGCGTCTTCATTATCTCGTATTCGGCATCGGTCAGTGCCGAAGGTTTCTTGAGTATCGAATCGTCGATGGCGATCTTGCCGATATCGTGCAGCAGGGCGCTCATTCTGAGCGTGTCGAGTTCTTCCTCGCCCATGCCCATTCGCTTTCCGATTGCGACCGAGATCCGCGATACCCGCTCCGAGTGGCCGCGTGTGTATTTGTCCTTGCCGTCGATGGCGGCGGCGAGTGCCTTGACCGTGCCGACAAAGAGTTCGCGGTTTTCCTCTGCCGCTTTGGCGAGTTTTGCTATCTGGTCCTCGATCTTGCCGGTCATGGCATTGAACGTCTCGCCCAGCGTTCCGATCTCGGTAATATTTGCCGTCTCGACCCGTGAAGAGAAATCTCCTGCCGCGATCTGTTTTGCGGCGTCAACGAGCCGCAGCAGCGGCGAAGTCATAAACCGCGCGCCCGTAAAGCCGACGATCAACGCCAGTACCGCGAACGCCATGCTGATGAGCCATGTCTGTGATCGCATCTCGCCGACGGACGCCAGGGCCTGGGCCTCGTCCTGCATAGTGATGACACCGACGTTATAGCCATCAACGAGCCGCGCCGTAGAATATGCACCGATCATGTCGTAATTCGTTTCGCCAAAGGCGGCGGTGAACGGCACCAACGCCGATTGGACCTGGCCGCCCGATTCGAGCCACTCCTGGACGATCTTTAGGCTGCCCATCGGCCGGCTTTCCGCCGCCAGTTTTGGGTCGGGGTGAAACATCGTCTCGCCCGAAGGGCCAACCACAAACACGATTGGCAGCCCGGCCCGCCATAGATCGCCTTCCTCGGCCGCGTTGATGCCGACAACTCCCTGCGAGATGGTGCGAAGCGAAGCGATGGCGACGATCGACCCGATCTCCTGCGTTCCGATCTTTACATCGGTGGCAAACGACATTACGAAATTGCCCGTCTCACCGATCTGCCGCGGACCGGCGACCGACACCTTGCCCAGCTTTGGTGCAGCCGCCGCATCGAGCGAGATCGCCTCGACCTCATCGCGTCCCAAAGCCTCGGAACGAAAAACCGCAACAGATTCCGCATTCGCGGGTTTTACATAAAGCGCGAGCAGATCAGGATTTTCGCGTAGAATGGCACCCAAGCTTGTTTCCGTTTGAACGGACGAAATGACGGCCGGGCCGTCCGCGAGTTCAATAGCGGTCGAGAGGCTCGTAACCACGCTGTTGAACCGCCACCCAAAGATCTCGATCTGTTTGGCCTTTTCCTGTACGAGTTGTATCTGATACCTGTTCTCGGCAGATCGAAGCTCCCTTCCACTCTTATCGGACAGAAACCACCCGGTCAGGACGAGCGGTACCAGCCCGACGAGCAAGAGCGTAAGGATAACAAAAAAGATAAGACTAATTTTCCGGTTTTTCGGGGGCATCTCGGGGGGAGCGCGTGAAAACACGCTAGGTAAGATTCTATATCATGGCGTGGTGATGGTCAACACGTTTAAACGCTTGTATGTTTCCTCATTTCTCACACCAGAGTACGGATGGGCTGTGAGCGCTTCGCGATAAACTAGTTACCAGTCCACCACCTGAACCCCGTGTCACGCGAAAAAGATCGTCCGTCCCGAGGAATAAGGTGCATATCGCGGGGAAAGAAGTCAATGTCACGTGACAATGCGGCATTGTCACGTGAAAAAATGAATTTACCCCGTGAAAAATCGATCAAGCCGCGTGAAATAATGCCGCTGCCTCGCGAATCTAAGGCTTCGTCACGAGTCGAAAGGCTGATGCCACGCTATCCTAACTCTCCGTCACGTGGAGAAAGGGTTATGCCACGCTTTCCCAACACTCCGCCACGCGCCGGAGCGAGGTTTCCACGAAAGGAAGTGGTCTCAATCGCGACATAATTCTTCGATTCCCGAATGTAACTGTTGATATAGTGAGAGTTACTGTCGGCTTTGGCGAGAGACCCTCACTGACCGCGAGGTGTGTGAGGGTCGTATCCACCTGCCGTCCCCTCATATCCGCGCGGCTACGCCACTGTTTCTTTACCTGTCGGAGAGATCGGAGGGCATACCTGTGCGTTGCGGCAATCCTTCATGATCCGAAAACCAATTCGGCGCTGGTATTATTACTCAAATTAGGTTAGGGTGTTCGTCATCTCATACAAATGAGCTTATATGAAGGCTCCCTCCCTAACATTCCCGGTGATCCTGCTTCTTGTACTTGCTTTTGCGAATACTGATAGTTTCGCGGCAAATCTCATCGTTACAAAAACCGAAGATACCGCAGACGGAGTATGCGACGCAGATTGCAGCCTGCGCGAGGCCATCGTCGCCGCGGCGTCCGGTGACACAATAGTGTTCTCATCGCTGTTCGACAGTCCTCAGACGATAACATTGCTGAACGGCCAGATAGCCATCGCTAAAAGCCTGACTATAACCGGGCCAGGGTCGGGTCTCCTCGCAGTAAGCGGCAACAACGCGGGACATATCCTACATATCTCAGGCGGTTCTACGATTGCGATCAGCGGATTATGGCTCCGCAACGGACGCGTTTCCACGTCGGCAGACTTCAACGGTGGAGCTGTACGGGTTGTGGGCAGCACGCTCAGCCTTTCGCAGGTGGTGATGAGCCACAACTATGCTCGATTCACAAGCCCGCCTCCAAATCCTGCTCTCCGCGGCGAAGGTGGGGCAATATGGAGCGAACATAGTGCACTTACCATCACCGATTCCGAGTTCTACAGCAACGAGGCTATCGCAGGTGCCGGCATTACAACCTGGACAGGCACCCTGACGGTTCTGCGCTGTCTCTTCCGCAATAATGTCGGTACGGCCGTTGATTCGGCCTTTAAGAACAGTATCAATGTTGTGGATTCGTCCTTTGTAGATAATGAGGGAGGGGGAATTATCGGTGGAGGCGATTTTACGATCAGTGGTTCAGTGTTTTCGGGTAACAGGGGCGGCGCGATCCGTACAGGAGTCACCGCTGACGTCTTAAACATTGAAGGTTGCGTGATAAGTAACAACGAGAACACGAATGGGTTTATGTTGAACGGAGGAGGCATTGCGACTTACGGAACGGCGAATATTCGCAATACCAGGATCGTTAGTAACATGGCTAGCGGCCGTGGCGGAGGGGTCTTCAATGACGGCCATCTGTACATCAGCGATTCCCTTATAGCCGAAAATGTCGCTCTTGAAGGTGGAGGAGTTTATACGGAGATCTTCGAAGTCTATCTGACAAACTCTACGGTCAGCGGGAACATTGCCCAAAAGGGCGGCGGCGTGTACAACGATGCGTTCCCCAGCGCGGCCGGAAGCCGAGTTTTCTTCACAAATGTGACGGTGGCATTTAATAGGGCGACGGCGGGCAAAGGTGGCGGCTTACTCCAAGAGCCTGCTTCAAACGCGGTTTCCACGCTAAAGAATTCGGTCTTCGCAAATAACACGTCAAGCCTAAATGAGCACGATGTGTCGGCAGTCGTTGTATCCGGTGGTCACAATCTCATTCGTGCGCCAAGTGGGAGCTCCGGATGGGTTAGCTCGGACGTGTTAAATGTGGATCCCATTCTAGCTCCCCTCGCAAGTAATGGCGGCGACACGTTGACTCACGCTTTGCGGCCAGGCAGCCCCAGCATAGACGCCGGCAGCAATGCGCTGGCGGTCGACCCGCTGACTATGCTTCCACTGAAGACGGACCAACGGGGACGTCAACGCGTGATCGGTGGCGATGGCGGCATCGTCGACATTGGCGCATACGAGGCCAACTATTCCTCAACGCCCGTGTCTATTGCGGGCCGTGTTCTGACCTCCACGGGACGTGCTCTGCCAAGTGCCAGAGTCAGTCTAAGGGATGATGGCGGTGTGACGCTCTATGCCATAACTAACCCATTTGGCTACTACCGATTTCTTAATTTGCCAGTGGGCATGACCTACAATATTACGGCTTCCCACAAACTCTATACTTTTTCTTTACCGATAGTGGTCACGACCGATCAGGACCGCGACGATCTAATCTTCTTCGGGATGTTTTAGGTCGCTGCTTAACCTAGTTCCCAACCGCTTTTTCGTTGGCTTCCCAGCCGGTACCACGACCGGCATTCCCAGGAGAACCAAAAATGAGAACACCAAAAATGTGTTGGTTGGGGTCACTCTTGCGGCCTTTCCGCTCTGCACTGCGGAGTCAAATCCGCTCTGCTACACCACTGTTTTTTTTACCTGTCGGAGAGATCGGGCGGCATACCTGTGCGTTGCGGCAATCCTTCATGATCCGAAAACCAATTCGGCGCTGGTATTATTACTCAAATTAGGTTAGGGTGTTCGTCATCTCATACAAATGAGCTTCTATGAAGGCTCCCTCCCTAACATTCCCGGTGATCCTGCTTCTTGTACTTGCTTTTGCGGCTACTGATAGCTTCGCGGCGGCAAATCTCATCGTTACAAAAACCGAAGATACTGCTGACGCGATCTGTGACGACGATTGCAGCCTTCGCGAAGCAATTGCTGCTGCAGCCTCGGGTGACACGATCGTCTTTTCGGACCTATTTAACACACCGCAGACTATAACTCTAATTAAGGGTCAGATCGAGATCACTGAAAGCCTGACGATCACCGGACCCGGGTCGGGATTACTTTCTATAAGCGGAAACAATGCAGGCCGCATCTTTCTTGTTCAGGTCAGTGGACGCGTTGTGGCTTTGAGCGGTATGCATCTGAGGAATGCGCGAAATATCACTTCCAGTTCTGGAGGGGCTATTGCAATCGCAAACGGATCTCTGACGCTAACGGAGCTGGTTTTCCGTGACAATTACGTGCGATTCGATGGTTCCACGATTATAGGGGCGGGATCAGCGATCTTTGCTTTTCAGAGCAATGTCGTGATATCAAACTTTTCGTTTTACAACAATAGTGCTGATGGCGGCACGGTGGACGGCCTGAGCGGAAGTAATATTGATATAACCAACTCTTCTGTTTCTGACAACCAAGGTGGCGGAGTAGGCGGACTTAGTGTTCGGGCAACATATGTGCTATTTCACGGCAACTCCGGAGGTGGCGTTGGTGGTGGGGACGTGATACTTCAACACTGTACAGTAACCAGTAACCGAAACGGCGGCGTCGCATCGTCCGATACCTTGGTGATTGATAACAGTAGGATCGCTTTCAACCAAAAGTTTAATTCTTTTAATCAATCCGGTGGTGGGATAGGAAATTCCGGATACGCCGTTATCACGAACAGCACGATCGCCAACAACCGGGTCAATGGAAACGCCGGCGGCATCAGGAACCACGGCACAATGTACATTTCCAATTCCTCGATCCTGAATAATGAAGGCGGGACCAGTTCGTTTGCTGATGCCACCGGGGGCGGTATCTATAATTCTTCCGGCGATCTATACCTAACCAATACTACTGTAAGCGGCAACCAGGCGGTCTGGGGCGCAGGCGTTTTTAACAGAGTGGGGGCCCGGATCTTTCTTACGAATAGTACGATCGCTTTTAATAGCTCTGGAATCGGAGCGGGCGGGGTGGTGAATGAACTCGGAGCGACCGCCAACCTTCGGAACTCGATCATCGATAAAAATACCCAAAACCTGGATCTCTACGATATTTCCGGCGCCGTTGTGTCGCAGGGTTTCAATATGATCGGTCCCCAGAACGACAGCATCGGATGGTTGGCCTCGGATATGATCGGCGTCATCAATCCTTTTTTGGCGCCACTGGGGAGCAATGGTGGGACGACGCTAACTCACGCTCTCTATCCCAACAGTCCCGCGATCAACGCCGGCAGCAACTCGCTCGCAGTCGATCCGTTAACCAAGCTTGCATTGACCACAGATCAGCGTGGATCGGTAAGAGAGGCCGGGGGAACTGTCGATATCGGTGCCTATGAGGCGAACTACTCTTCGTCACCGGTTTCTCTCACGGGCAGACTCGTAACGAGCACCGGCCGCGGGATAGCGAGCGGCAGAGTAACTCTGACCGGCCAATTAGGTGAGCTCCGCTACGCAATCACAAACCCGTTCGGTTACTACAGGTTCCTCAACCTCCCGGCGGGCATTACCTATACGGTCACGGCCGCAGACAAGCTATTTACATTTGCTTCACCCATAACGCTTACGACCGATCAGGATCGCGACGATCTGATCTTCTTCGGGATGTTTTAAGTCGCGACTTAGTTCCCAACCAAGCGAAGGCAGGCAAGTTAAGTTCACAGCCATTCATATCAAGCAGGTTAACGTCCCGCAGGGACACCCGGGAATAGCCCAGTGATTCATCGCTGGGTAAACTCGGGCACGCGATCCGCAGTCCCGTAGGGACGGCTGATCCCTTGACGCAGCCAGGTTCAGCCGTCCCTACGGCTTTCACTTCCCAGCGGTGAATCGCTAAGCTATTATCAAAAAGTCCCTACGGAACTGAGGTCGGTCACCGGACTCCACTCCTTCGATGAGAGATGCTCACCTCTGATTGTTGTGTTAGCATAATCGTGTTCGCTGGTTAATCTTCTGCGAGCTGCGGCGATCCATTTCAATAACAGACTCTTACCCTGTCAGTAGTATGAAAACACTGATCACTGCGTTGCTATCAGTATTTATGCTTTTCTCAACTGTCTATCCTCTGACAGCGGATGTAAGCGTGGTGACGGGTGTGGTGACCGATCACTCGGGTGCCGTTGTGTCGGGCGCCGAAGTGCGGCTGTTGAATGCGCTGCAGGTTGTGTTGGGCGTTACATCTTCGGATAGTAACGGTGAGTACCGGTTTGAGAACGTCGGGAAGGGCTCGTACGTCATCGTTGCTTCGCGCCCGGATTTTGGTTCCACGAGCGAGGCGCTCAAGATCGAAGCCAAGGGCCGCGTCGTCATCGATCTGGTGTTATCTGTCAACCGGCTCAGCGCTAACGTGACGGTCACCGCGGACGCCGGGCAAGCCGAGGAGAGGCATACCGTTTCGCAGCAGATAAACGTCGTGACGGGCGACGCCATTGCGCAGAGGGCGACCGGTGTTCTCGCCGAGGTTGCAGCCGAGGAAACGGGTGTTACCATGCAGCGTACGAGCCCGACGGTAGGTGCCGTACTGGTCCGCGGCCTTACAGAGGTCGGGGTTTACGTAGACGGCGTCAGGTACACCAATTCGACACAGCGGGGCGGGATAAATACATTTTTCAACCTTAATGAGCCTACGTCGCTGCGGTCGGTCGAGATACAGCGAAGCCCTAACACGGCCCAATTCGGTTCCGACGGATTAGGCGGCAATGTTCAACTCCTCTCCCGCCAGCCCGGTCATGGTTTTGACGCGCCGCAATGGAACGGCGAGTACAATACTTCGTTTAACAGCGCCGACCGGGCATTCGGCGGCAACGCTCTTTTGAGCTACGGCACAAAGCGGTTTGGCGTGCTGGGCAATACTGTGGGACGCCGGGTGAATACGCTTCGGCCGGGCGGCGGGATCGACAGCCATTCTGCGATCACGCGGTTTCTCGGCCTGCCTTCGAACATTACGGGCAGCAGCCGACTTCCGGATACGGCATTTACACAGTACGGCGGCACCCTCCATATCACCGCCGGATTAAGTGACGGCCAGAATCTCAGTTTTCGTTATCAGCGCAGCCAGCAGGACGGCGGCAAGCGTTACGATCAATTGCTTGGCGGCGACGGCAATTTGATCGCGGAACTTAGGAATCTGATGCTCGACTTCGGCTACCTGAGGTACTTTAAGCAGGGCGCCGGGCCGTTCGACCATTTTTCCGCGACCCTGTCATACAACAGCCAGCGTGAGGAAAGGATCAATCAGGGCGGCCAGGGCAATCCGTTTGCCATCATTACGAACGACAAGGAGCGAACGACGACGTGGGGAACAAGCTTTTATTTGGATAAACAGTTTGCGGGCCACAGCGTCCTGATCGGCGGCGACTATTACCATGATGGCGTGACGGCCCCTTCGTTTAATACCGACCCGGCGACGCTGGCTGTGACGCTGGTTCGGCCGCGTGTTCCTAACGGATCGACCTACCGCCTGGCGGGTGTGTACGTGCAGGACGTATTCGATGCTATTCCAAAGAGGCTTCGGCTGAGCGGGGCACTTCGGTACAACGTCGCATTCTATCGGTCACGGGCTTCCGAGAGCCCGTTGGTGGGTGGTGAAGCATTGTTTCCAGATGATTCGGCACGTTTTGCCGACTTCTCAGGCCGCATTGGGGCGACAGTGACGATCGCCGGCGGGTTAAATGCGGCGTTCAATTTCTCAAGGGGCTTTCGCGCACCGAATATAACCGGCCTCGGGGGCCTCGGTTTGGTCGGCGTCGGTTTTCAGGTGTCGACCAATGACGTTGCAGGACTCGGCGCCACGGTCGGCACAACGGCAGACGCAGCAGCCGTTTCGTCCGGCATAGCTGTCGGGCCCCTCAGGTCCGAGATCAGCAACAATTACGACATTAGCCTCAGGTACCGCAATGACCGTCTTGACGCCAATCTGACGGGTTTTCTCGTAGATTATGCTGACGCAATCGTCCGCCAGACCCTCATCCTACCGCCTGGTGCGGTCGGTTTTCAACTCGGCAGCCAGACCATCATCGGCCAGAACGCAAACGGAGCCGTGTTTGTCCCGGCGTCTGCGTCGCCTGTTCTCGTTCAGGCTAATTTTGGCGACACCAGGTTGAGAGGGGTGGAATTTAATTTCGAGTACCGAATGAAAAGAGCCTGGACAGCGGCCGGCAACTACTCGTATGTCTATGCCGAAGACCGTGCAACAGGTGCCCCGCCTAATCTGGGCGGAGGAGGCCTGCCGCCTCAGTTTGCATTCATGCGGCTTCGGTATCAGCCGCCGGGCAAGCGGTTCTGGATAGAGGGTTATGTCAATGGAGCCGGCAGGCAAAGCCGCCTGTCAACGCTCGACCTCTCAGACCGGCGCACAGGAGCAGCACTGACCCGTGCACAGATACAGAACTTCTTTCGCCGCGGAGCGTGCGCTCGGGGCATCACGACCGTTGGATCGAACGGCCAATGCGGTTCGGCCGGCGGCACTCTCCTGGCGACCGGCGAAACGCTCGCCCAGGTTCAGGACCGGCTCCTGCCCATCGGTGCGGTGATCAATGGTGTCCTGATAACTGATAACAGCACTGCGGCCCCTCTGTTTCGGGCAATACCCGGATACGTATTGTTCAACGTGCGGGGCGGCTACCGATTCAATGAGCGGCATTTGATGACAGTTGACCTGGAAAACATTGCCGACAAGAGTCACCGTTCCCCCGGATGGGGCATCGACGGCCCGGGCCGGGGCGTAACACTCAGATACAGCTACAAATTTTGAGGCCGGGCCACTGGTATTTTCTATTGAAACGGCCAGAACACGGGGATCAGGAACGTAGCCAACAACCAAAAAATAATGTTTAGGGGCGAACCCACCTTCACAAAATCGATAAATTTGTACTTGCCCGGCCCATATATCATTGCGTTTGTCTGATAACCTACGGGCGTCATAAAACTGGCTGAGGCCGCGAAAGTAACTGCGACGAGAAACGGTTGAGGGTTTACGCCCAGGCCAACCGCGGTGGCAATAGCGATCGGGGCCAACAGAGCGGCAGAGGCGTTGTTTGACATCATCTCGGTCGATATGGATGTCAGCAGGTAAAATGCCGACAGGAGGGCCATCAACCCCAGGGTTCCTACAGTTGAAACGATCCGAGACGAGATCATGTCGGCGGCTCCTGTTGTTTCAAGGGCCACGCCGAGCGACAACACACCCGCAAGAAGGAAAATGATCTTCCAATCGATAGCGTGGTAGGCCTCGTCGATGGTGATACACCTAAACAGGATCAAGAGTATCGCTCCGACGACCGCACCGACGACGATAGGGGCTATATTCAAGCTCGCTGTCAACACGACCCCCACCACGATAGCCAGAGCGACCAGGAGCTTGTCACGCCTGAATTCGACTGTTACCTTCTCCGACGTGACAATGAAGTCACCCGTTCGCCTAAAGGTATTAAGACGATCTCGATGAATTTCGATCAAAAGCAGGTCACCGGCGTTCAACACGCTCTCAGACAATTTTTCGCGCAGAAGCCGGCCGCGCTGCCGCAGGGCCAGTACCGTGGCACCGTATGTGTTTCGAAAGTCAGATTGTTTTAGCGTGTTGCCGAGGAGGGCCGAATTTGGCGAGACTACCGCCTCGATCAGCAAATAATCTTCGGACGTAAGACTTTCATCTCCCCACTTTGCCTGGGGTTTAAGTATCACGCCCTGTCGTCCCTGCATTGAGCGGATCTCATCCACGTTGCACCGGACGAGGAGAATATCGTTTGCCCTCAACAAAACGTTTGGCCCGGGCTGATGTATCCGCTCGCCGTCACGTAGGATCTCGAGAACGACGATATCCAGTTCGTGGATGAGCGGTGCGTCCTTCAGCCTCGAACCCACTGAGGCGGCGGCGGGTGTGATGACAATTTCGGTGAGATATTCTCCCAGATCGAAAGCCTCCGTCAGATCGCCGTCGCCGCGTCGTTCAGGAATAAGGCGTATGCCAACCAGCAGCATATAAGCGGTCCCGACGACAAAAAGGATCAGGCCGAGCGGAGCAAACTCGAACATTGTGAAAGCCGGCAGGCCGTTCTTCTCGGCGATCGAACTGACCAGGATATTTGTCGATGTACCTATCAGAGTACAAACGCCCCCAAACATCGAGGCAAACGAGATCGGCATTAAGATCTTGGATGGGCTGATATTGGTTTCCTTTGCGACGCCCAGGAGGATCGGCAGGAAGATCGCGATCACCGGGGTGTTGTTCATAAACGCGGAAAGGACACCCACCAACGCCATCACCACGATCATCGCCACCCAGAAGTTTGTTTTGAAAATTCGCGTGACGATCCCTCCGAGGACGTCCACGGCTCCGGTCTTAAAGAGACCCGCGCTTAGGACGAACATCCCCGCGACCGTCACGGTCGCCGAATTGCTAAACCCCGACAACCCCTCGAGCGGCGACAATATACCGCTCAAGAGCAAAAGGGCCATCGTGATCAGGGCCACCAGGTCGACGCGCAGCTTTTCTGAGATGAACAGATAAACAGCGAGCAGCAGTACGCCGAAAACGAATAGGATCTCGAAGTTCATGAATATTAAAGGCAAGGGGATGCCCCGTCGCGAATGAGATCATTCTCAGTGTCTAAATTCTACTATTACTCTTGGTGTACTTCTATCTGACGTCTTGTCAGAAATATATTTGCGAAGCGGTCTTTTTTGGTTAGCATACATTATGAAGAAAACAAAACCCGTCGAGCGACGCGTCAATGCGGAGCGCCAAAGCCTACTCAACCAGCTCGAAGGATGGTTAGAGGTGCCGATGCTGTTGCTAGGTGCCATCTGGCTGGCATTGCTTGTATATGAACTCCTGTGGAGCATTTCGCGGGGAATGGAAATTCTCGGAACCACGATCTGGGTGATCTTTATCATCGATTTCTCCATCAAGTTCACACTCGCGCCTGTCAAAATTGAATACCTGAAGGGAAATTGGTTAACGGCACTCTCGCTGATCGTCCCGGCTCTGCGTGTTCTTCGTGTGGTACGCGCCGTTCGGGTTTTGCGGGCTGCACGGGCAGTGCGCGGAATGCGGCTTTTCCGCCTCATTACATCGGTAAACCGCGGAATGAGGGCCCTCGGCTCAAGTTTCGGCCGGCGTGGTTTTGGCTATGTGGTTGCGCTGTCGGTAATCGTCATTGTTGCCGGTTCGGCGGGCATGTTGACATTTGAGAGGGAAACACCCGGCGGTATGCAATCATACGGCGACGCACTCTGGTGGACTGCTATGATGATCACGACCATAGGGTCCGACTTTTTTCCTAAAACTGCCGAGGGAAGAGTATTGTGTTTTTTTCTCGCTCTTTATGGGTTCGCGGTATTTGGATATGTGACGGCCACCCTGGCGACTTTTTTTGTCGGCCGCGACGCCGATAATGCAGTGTCGGAGATCGCCGGGACGAAGGACATCAATACACTCCGCCATGAGATACGGCAGCTCCGCGAAGAGATCGCATTTATGAAGAAGTAGTTATCAGCGAAACGGGCATGGACGTAGTGACCAGATTACGACGACTTTGGATCAGTTTGCGAGGCAGCCTGTGGGTTATACCGGGGTCGATGTTGGGAGCTGTACTCGTGCTCGCCCTGGGTTTGATCGAATTTGATTCCACGATGTCCGGGAGTTGGCTGGAGCGCTACCCGCGACTCTTCGGGCTGGGGGCTGATGGCTCGCGCGGAATGCTGACCGCCATCGCGTCATCGATGCTGACAGTTGCGGCTCTCACGTTTACGCTGACTCTCAACGCGGTAACCCAAGCGTCTGCGCAGTTCACACCGCGCATATTTCGCAATTTTATGCGCGATAGAGCAAATCAGTTTGTTCTTGGCTACTTCGTGTCTGTGTTTGCTTACTGTTTGGTCGTTCTCCGTACCATTCGCGGAGGCGACGAGATCAAGTTCGTCCCCTCGATATCCGTCGCAGTCGGGTTGGTTCTTTCCTTTGGCGGCGTCATTGTCTTGATCTATTTTATTCATCACATCGCAGACTCGCTGCAGATAAACACTATTCTTTCGGACGTGACCAAGGAAACTAAGGAATCTGTAGATCGATCATTTCCTGAAGATTCAGAAGATGGATCCGTGGAGGACGACATTTCACTGGTCGAGGCGGCATATCAATGGGTGGCGGTCAGATCAAGCGGCCCGGGCTATATTCAAAACATCGATCTAGGCGGGCTGCTTGATCTTGCCGCGGACCACGATGTGGTAGTAAGTATCAAACGCGGAGTAGGCCAGTTTGTCCGCAGCGGTTCTTTACTGGCCGAGATCGGCGTTCTGGTGGCTTCGAAGACGAAGATGCCGGATGACGAAGCGGCTGATAAGGTAGCGAGACTCTTTAGCATTGAAAGTCATAGGACTATCGAGCAGGATGTGGGGTTCGGTATCCGTCAAATTGTCGACATCGCACTTAAGGCCCTCTCCCCAAGCAGTAATGACACGACCACTGCAGTATCATGTCTCGACTATCTTGGAGAGATCCTCGGGACCATCGCGTCGAGGCAGATGCCTGGAAACGTTCGCTCAAAGAATGGGGTTCCACGCCTCGTAGTCATCGCCTCCACCCTGGAAGATCACATCGACACGGCAATGGATCAAATCCGTGTTAGCGGCCGATCAAATCAAGCTATTTATCAGCG
>JBBQGO010000016.1:0-13855 GCA_038323125.1 Pyrinomonadales bacterium | reverse complement strand
GTATTGCCCTTGACAATGCGAAACTGCTTGAGCCTTTTGGCCGCGAGGACTGAGGCCCGGCTGCGTGCCGAGGCCTCGGACGCCATCTCATTTTGCAATATGACATTTACCCTCGGCGCCGCGTAAACGTTCTTTGCGGTGTCGACAAAGTAATAATCCGAGAATGGAAAACCTGAACCATCCTGAACACCGTAGTTTTCGAAGGCGACATAGCGGCCGTCTTTGGAAAATCCAATGAAATTCAGCGTAGCGTATGAGCCGGCAAACGAGCTCGACACCAGGAGGAAAAGGACGACACAAGCCAACGCGGACCGCAGTATTATATTCATCTGGACCTTACTCGGTGAAAGGCTCGATCTCGCCGGGCTTGCGGAGCATCTTGTTGACTTCGTCAAGATGCATCTCTTCGAGCAATATCATCTCGCGTGCATACTCCTCGAGCGAGACGGACTTGCCCTCGGCGAGGTGAAGCAGCTCGTAATAGGCGTCGAGCGTTGAGCGTTCCTGATCGAGGCTCTCGCGCAGGATGTCGCCGATATCGTGTTTATGAGTTTCGAGCAGCGGGCCGATCTTCAACGACGGATGCCCGCCGTACATGGTCACAAACTCGCCGGCCTTATAGGCATGAGCCAGACTCTCGTCACCATTGCTCTTGAGCCATGACACGATCGGGATCCGGTTATAACCAAACACCATCAGCGAGTAATGCGTATAACGCACAACACCCGCCAGCTCCAATTCCATGATCTTGTTAAGTATCTCTATAGCTTGTTGTTTTTCTGGTTCGTTCATAGCTCATTATTAGCAGAAATTGAACTCCCACTCAATCTTCGTTACACGGTTCTGCCGAATATGAAAAGATGCGTAGCCCTCTTTCATGAGATAGCCAAGATAGGTTGAGTTGCCATCTCGTATAGGCCGCCCTCGGCCAAAGCGCTTGATGATCGTTGCTTTGCTGTCCCCAACGCTCAAATCGGAAACGAGCCAGCGTCTCGATGTCACCTTGATCCTATATAAACCGAAGGGCTGTGGAGATCCAACCTCGAGTTTCAATGTCAGCCCGGGATAACGAAGGATCCGCATTGCTTCGCCGCAAGGTACATTCCCGGTTCGCCGGTCGGAGACAGGTTTACCGAGTTTTCGGACAATACTCTCGTAGGAAGCCTGTGTCGTCAGACCTTCTACACTGAGGTCTATCGTCTGTCCTTCGGCCGCATGTGATGTAAAAACCACAAAAGCGGAAACCAAGGAGAGTCGTTTTAGTATTTTCAAAATTTCCATCCGGTACGTTCACGGATCCACTTTTTAGCTTCGTCGAGACTGACGAACCGGGCGGAAAGTCTCTGAACGCCTCGGCTGAAAAAATGACCCGATATCGGGTCATCGATCAAATGGGATCCCGAATTGGATCTCGATGTCCCTGAAAACTTCATCGGCATCTGTAACCCTACCCGCTTTGACATCGGCCAATCCTCGTCTGATCCCGGCAAGTGTTTCCTGCCGGTCTTTTTCGCGAAGATAATCCTGATAACTATCCGGATCGTGTACAACGGCTACCGCCTTACCGTTGACCGTTAGGATGATCGGTTGGCGAGTCCTTTTCATCTGTTTGATAAACTTGGCGCTATCTCGCTTAAAAACACTGAGACCCTGAATGTCGCGTGTGAACTTCATACTGTCAATTTAGCATCGTTGCTTAATCTAGTGCGAATTTCGAGATATGGTTACGGTGATGTGAGCTAACGAAAGATCCAATCTGTCTTCTCGGCGCGTACGTGACAGGCGGAGCAATTGCCGGCGGTCTCTCGTTTTTTAACGTTTAGATCCGCTCCCGACAGGAGAAAAAACTCCCAGTCGTTCGTGGCGTGACTAAATCCCTTTGGGCGTTTGGCCATTGCGATCACCGTCTGCGGAACCGAACTGGTTTCCGTTTCGTTTTTCTCGCGAACTATTATCGAGCCGGCCGGGAATGAAGGATATTTCTCTGCGAGAGCTTCGCCCGCAAGTCCGATTGCGTAAACAACGCCAAAGCTCGATTTGTGGTCGCCATCGGCCCCGCCGTCAGCGTTGGTTTCGGGAGCGATCGCCACGCTGGTCCGCGAAACCGCGGGCCGCGAGAAAAACCTTCCAACTCGTTTTCTTACCCGTGAAAATATAGAGACAAAATCAATATTACGGCTTTCCGAACTGGAACGCCCATCGATAAGGTCGGCCCCATCGACGATGAACGTTCAGCCTCCACCGTCGCCGTCTATTTTAAAATTACTGTCTTTTACCAAGTGGGGGAAGCTGACTTTGATGGGCTGTTCGCTGATCCTCGCCCAGTTCTTATATCCCGCGATCTCGTTAATGATCTCATCACTATCGGCGTTTGAAACGAAACCATTCGAGGCGCTCAGAAAGAACGTGACCACTGCCAACGTAGCGACAATCGCATAAAGCTTGAGTGTTGTCTTCGGCATTGTTGCCCTCCAGGACTCAGAGGTGATTACTCACGAAAAAGGTTGCTTCGCGGATGGCTCACATGCTGCCGACCATAGGCGGGAGGTAGCCGATAGAAAAGACGCCGTGGAATGGAGAACGATATTTAGTTCAACCGCCCGCTGATCCATTCCGGGTCGCGGCGATTGTCCAGTATGGCGTGAATTCGAACCTCGGTCTCGTCGACCTTATAAAAGATCGAATAAGGGAACCTCGACGCGATCATTCGATGATTTCCTAAATGTACTGCGTGAATACCGGCAAAAATGATGAGGGAGTCAATGTCAGCAACTATCGATTCGATAAAGTGATCTCCGAGGCCAGTTTCCCGCTCCTCATAGAACCAGTAGCCGCTTATGAGGTCAAACCGAGCGGGCGGAAGAATACGGATCTTCATTTCTGACGATCCGTTGTCCTTTGCCGGACGTAGATCTTAGCTTCTTCCCAGTCCATGTATTCGATTTCGCCGCTTGCAAGCGCGCGTTCGCGTTCTCGAAGGATGTCCCCGTGCCACGCGGGGGATTCAACTTCTTCAGGCATTTGCGACATGGCCTTCCAGAGTTCTTCCATCAACTCCACTCTCTGGGCCGCGGTCATCTCTTCTATAGTTGGGATAGTCTGAACTGTCATATCGGAATTGTAGCGCAGAATCGGGCGACGTTGCCTCTATTCTGCCTGCTCACGAGCATGATAAGACGATCGCGTCAGCGGTGACGATTCGACGTGTTTGAAGCCCATTGCTTCGCCGATGGCCTTCCATTCGGCAAATTCCTCGGGGGTGACGTAGCGTTCGACGGGCAGACGCTTTTCGTAGGGCTGCAGGTATTGGCCGATGGTCATGATGTCGCATGAGACGGAGCGGAGGTCACGCATGAGGTCGACGACCTCTTCAAAGGTTTCGCCCAAGCCGGCCATTATGCCGCTTTTGGTTTTCATTTCGGGCTGCTGCGTGTCGCGCCAATGGGCTGAGCGTTTGAGCAATTCGAGTGTCTGAGCGTATTTGGCGTCGGGCCGGACACGGCGGTAGAGGCGGGCGATGGTCTCGGTGTTGTGATTGAGGACGTCCGGCCGGGCTGTGAGGACGTTATTGAGAGCGGCCTCATCACCATTGAAGTCGGGGATAAGGACCTCGACCTTGCATGCCGGACTCAGTTCGCGGACCTTTAGGATAGTCTCGGCCCAGTGCATCGAGCCGCCGTCGGCCAGGTCGTCGCGGTTTACCGATGTGATAACGGCGTGAGCGAGGTCGAGGTGTTTGACGGCCTCGGCGACGTGTGTCGGTTCCAACGGGTCAAGGTCCATCGGCTTGCCCTTGTTGACCGCACAAAAGCCGCAATGGCGAGTGCAAGTATCGCCGCCGAGCATAAATGTCGCGGTCTTGTCAGTCCAGCATTCAAATATGTTGGGACAGCGGGCCTCCTGGCAGACCGTATGGAGGTTGAGGCCCTCGATCAGTTCGAGCACCGCATTCTGATTGAGCGGATCGCCGAGCTTGATCTTTAGCCAGTCGGGCTTTTTCAGCCGCTCGCGATTCTTGCGGTTGACGAACTTTTGAATTAGAACCTTTTCTTCGATCATTTGAACTATAAACAGGATATACAGGATCAGGAGGATAAGAAAGAGCTTATCCGGTTGATCCTGTATATCCTGTTGGTCTCATTCGGACACCTTTCAGCCAAGCCGCTCGTTGACCGCGTCCCAGTCAATATTTGCAAAGAACGCCTCGATGTAATTGGGGCGATCGGCCGGCGCGTAATCCTTGATAAAGGCGTGTTCCCACACATCCATTATCAGGATCGGTTTGTAGCCGGCGACGTTGCCTGTCTCGTGAAGGTTGATCCAGTGATTTGAGATAGCGCCGTTCGACGGGTCCTGATAGGTCGCGGCCCAACCAACGCCGCGCATCTTGCCGGTGTTGACAAAATCGGCCTTCCAGACGTCATAACTGCCAAAGCTTTCTTCGGCCGCCGTCTTAAACGCCGAACCGCCGCTTGGATCGCCGGTGCCCTGCTTTTTCATATTCTCAAAGTAATATTCGTGCAGAACCATGCCGTTGTATTCAAAGCCAAACCGTCGTTTCATCTCGCTGTACGCTGCGGTCTTGGTCGCGTCGAGCTCACCGCCGCCGATCAGTTCGGCAATGCGTTCGTTCAGCGTATTCGTGTTTGTAACGTAGCCCTCATACAGCTTGAAATGCATCGCCAGCGTTTCGTCAGAGATGCCTGTCAACCCACTAAGGTCAAAGGACCGTGCCTTATAATTAGTTTTTAAACCCATTGTATATCCCTCCTGAATGATCTTTCCGTATACTCGATTGTATCAAATGACTTGAGGCCGCTCTCTAGCGAGCGGTTAGTCCTCGGGCCGGTTGCCGGGGTCAAGGCCCATTACCGACGCTTGGTTGATGACCTTTACATGCAGGTCGTCGCTTAGACGGATCTGGCACGAAAGCCGTGTCCGCTCGTTTAGGTCGGTTTTGGTTGCGAGGATCGCAGCCTCGGCATCTTCGATCGGGCCCGGGTCGCCATCGAGCACCTCGACCCGGCAGGTGGTGCAGCGGGCATTGCCGCCGCACCGGTGAAGTATGTCGATACCCTGGTCCTCGATAGCGAGAACCAATTTCTTGCCCGCCTCGGCCTCGAACGCTATAGTACCTGTGGCGGTTTCCGCCTTAATGTGCTTCATCGAATAAGTATCTCCCTATAAGCTTTTATTCTAAATGGTGCGGACGTTTCCGCAAACCTACGTTCATTTCCCGATCTGGATCTTTTCACCCTTGTGATCTATGGCGACAAAGGTCAACTCAGCTTCGGTTACCTTAGCAAGGACCCCGGGAGTCCCGAACCTTTCCGCTTCGACGACGACGTGGATCGTGACCGACGTGCGCCCGACGCGCAGCGTTTCGGCGTAAAAGCTTACAAGATCGCCGATAAAAACAGGTGCGTGAAAGATCACTTCCTTCATCGCGACGGTCACAAAGCGATTGTGCTTTGTGTGCCTGATCGCCTCGACGCCGCCCGCAACGTCTATATAGCTCAATATAACGCCGCCGAATACAGTTCCGTGGGCATTAGTATCGCGCGGCATCATCGTCAGGCGGATCGCGGCGTCGCGCAAATTATGATTAGGAACAAGTTCTATCACGTGCTCTCCTGCTCAAGGGCTATTTCCGTTTCCGCTCATCAAGATGTTTTTTCCAGGACCCAGTCTCGTACTGCTTCGCGAAGCTCGTCCAGATCATCGTCAAAGAAGTGGCCGGCGTTTTTAAAAACTACAAGTTTCGCATCGGTATTCTCAGCTACCTTTTCAACAAGCTCGCGAATGTTCTCGATCGACCCGAATTCATCCTTGTCGCCGTGTACGAATAGTATCGGTTTTCTCACGTCCGTTAAAAAGTCGTAATCTCCGTATTTGTCGACAGGAGTGCCTATGCTGATCAGGCGCGCGATACGGTCGTCATCGTAGCCGACCTCGAGTGCGGTACGCGAACCGAATGAAAACCCTGCAAGCGTCAGATCTTCATCAGGGTATGTTTTGAACATATATTCGAGGGCGTCGCGGACGTCCTCCTTGCCGCCTTCCAGCTCGTCATGCTCTCCGGTGGATGCACCAACACCCCGAAAGTTAAAGCGTATCGTCGTCAATCCGGCGTCAACGAGCCCCGCCGCCGCGCGAAACACTACCTTATTGTGCATCGTCCCGCCCCCAAGCGGGTGCGGATGACAGACCAGTGCGACCCCTCGCCGCTCGCCATCGGGTTCCTTGATCAGAGCTTCCAGTTCACCGTGCGAAGCCGGTATGGTCAGATTGCCTTGAAGTACCATTGTGAACCTTCGATTTTAGGTTTTGAAGGCGGAATTGGCAACAGGCTCAATTTGGCTAGACACAGCAGGCGGGCCGGCCCGCCCGCTAAAGCGGGGACTCAAAACGTTAGCGTCTAGATATTTGCCCCGATTTCGTGTTACTTTTTCATTTTGGTCTTTACTTGTCACAAGCCTCGCGGTTCAAGCCCCTAATGGAAGAAATCTCAAACGAAACGCCGGAAACTGTTGATGAAGCTCCGCCGGCCGTACAGAAGCAGAATTGGCGCGAATTTCTTGAGACGGAACAAGCTGTTCGCGTGATCTATCTTGTTTTCGGGTTTTGCGCGATCGCGATGGTCATGACGTTTTTGCAGACTCGGACCGGCGCTATCTGCTGCGGCGATTGGGACGGATATTATCACATCAAATGGAGCTCTCTGTTGTGGGAAAGCCTAAGCCAGGGCAAAGGGCTGCCGACCTTCGAGTGGCTACCGCTTACTGTCCTAAATCCAAACGATTACGCCGATCACCATTTTCTTTTTCACCTGTTGCAGATCCCATTTTTGTGGTTTTTCGATGCGGTTACGGCGGCCAAGGTCGCATCGATCGTCTTTTCGACGTTTGCCATTTTCTCGATCTACTGGCTCCTGTTTCGCTACGGCGTCAAGCATCAATTGATATGGCTGGCGGCGATCATGACTTGCTCAAATGCTTTCTTTTACAGGATGAACATGGCCAAGGCACCGCCGCTGACCATTATCATCACAGTGCTTGGCATCCATCTGCTGTTTCAACGCAAATACGTCTGGCTGATGCCGCTGATGTTTGCATTTGTGTGGACCTACAGCCTGTTTCCGCTGCTCCTATTCGCGGCCATCATCTGGACCCTGATAATCGGGTGGAACGAGCGGCGGCTCGAGTGGAGGCCATTTGCGTATACAACCGGCGGCATGCTGCTGGGCAATATCATCAACCCTTACTTTCCGAACAACCTCAATCTCTTCTTTGAGCATTTCTGGACCAAGTTTAAGGTGGGCTCCGATTTTGTTGTTGCGGTGGGCGGTGAATGGTACCCGTATGACGGGATGGCGCTGCTGATGAACTTTCCGATCGCATTTATCGCGATGCTGATCGGCTATATTCTGTTCGTCCCGCGCGGGAGCAAGCTGCCCGAGAAAGCGGCCTTCTTCCTGGTGTTTACGTCTATCCTGCTCGCGGCCCAGTTTCGATCGAAACGGTTTGCCGAGTACTTTCCACCGTTTGCTATCCTGTTCGCCGCGTTTTCGTGGAACGCCTTTACGGCACCGAAGAGTGTTGAACTGCCGGACGAGTTTAAGCGGGCTATAGATCCGTATCTTGACGCTCCGAAGCCGACTGAGAGTCAAGCCTGGCGGGCGGCCGCGGGCCGTGCTTCCGTTTGGGTGGTCGGGATCACGTTGTGCATTTTCTGGATATACAACCTTACGGGATTGCATAGCTGGGGATTTAATGAGGCTGGGATGATCGACAACATCACTTCGAACGAGTCCGCCGACAAATATCGCCGGGTGATGGAGTGGGCTACGGCACTCGACGAGACGGGTGCCGAGAACATACCGGCCGGTGAGATCATATTTAATTGCACCTGGGACGATTTCCCCAAGCTCTTCTTTTTTAATATAAAACACCGCTATGTTTACGGCCTCGATCCCAATTATCTTTACACCGCCGATCCGGAACTCTATAAACTTCTCAAAGACCTGACCGAGGGCAAGATCGACGATCCCGCTCCGCTGATCCGCGACAGGTTTGGTGCCAACTACATTTTTGCCGATGCAAAGGAAAACACTGATATGATCGCAAAAGCGATGGTGAGCGGCTGGGTAGAGATGATATACGAGGATGATGAGGCCCGGCTGATCAAGATCCGAGAGGTAAAGGGCGAACCGCTCGACGATTCGCATGACGACCCGCCGGAAACGGATGAAGAAAAAGCGATACTCGACCAGGAAGAGAACACGGCCGATGCCAACAAAGCCAACATCGATGATGAAGATGAGGAAAACTAATTCCATGCGGACGATTAGACGTTTTGCCGCGTACCTCGTTTTATTGACCTCGGTTGCTGTAGGGGCATGCAGTCCCAATGAGGAAGTGCTTCGCTCGGGTGCACCGCCATCGCCGCAGCCGACTGGCGAAGTAATAGATACCTTTGAGAGTGATCTCGAAGATGTCCGCCGCGTCGAGTTTTTCTGGCTCTATGTCATACGGCGACGTGATGGTGATATTCTCAACAGCGACGATAAAGCCGTGATCAGAACGGCGACCGCCCAGGCTAACCGGCGTGTGTTATCTGATGGCGAACGGGCGATCATCGTGGGGTCAAACTTTGAGGTGAGCGTCGCGGGCATCGACACCCTTAAAAAGCGTTTTGATGTAACGGACCTCTCGACAGGTAAGCCTGAAGCGACGCCGAGTGCAGAGATGAACCAAAACAAGTAAAGGGTTCAGTTCATATGGCAGAAAAACGAAACCCAGACGAATCGCCGCTCGTCACGCGGGCCCAGCTTAGAGAGCTTCGTCGCAGTGCTCGAAGGGTTTACCTCGACCCGTCATCGCCGCCCGTCCGTTCTATCGTCCGCGTGGTCGTCATTACGCTGATCCTTTTGTTCATTGCCGGTTTTGTCCAGAGCGTACTCTCGTCACTGACCCACCTGTTCTTTCTCATTGTCTTGTCAGTTTTTTTCGCATATCTGCTTGAGCCCTTGGTGAAGTTGATCCGCGAACCGTTCAGAGACACTCCAATGGACAAGTGGATGCCTCGATCGCTCGCGATCGTCATCGCCTATCTGATCGTATTTGCGGTTTTGTCTATTGCGATCTCAAGCATCGCCCCGCGTGTCGGGGAACAGGCAAGGGAATTTGCAAGAAACCTTCCAGAACTCAGCCAGGCTTTCCGCGATCGGGTCAATGAACTTAACGTGCGTTTCGAACGGCTCAGCATACCGGACGAGATACAAGGTGAGTTCAACCGCAAGGTAACAGATCTCGGGAGCGGAATCTCGGCGGCGGTGGGCAACTTTGTGCTTAATTCCGCCGCGTACTTGCCGTGGTTTGTTCTGGTACCCATTTTGGCTTTTTTCTTTTTGAAGGATGTCAATTTGTTACGGCTCGCGGTCCTGAGGATGTTCCCGGCAGGGCGATGGCGATACAGAGCCCAGGTCGTTATGGCAGAGGTCAATACCACGCTTGCGGCTTACACCCGGGCGCAGCTTATCTCCTGTGTGCTGATAGCCACTTTATGCACGCTCGGTTTTTACGCTCTGGGCCTTAGTTACGCTCTGCTGTTAGGCATCCTGGCCGGGATATTTGAGTTTGTGCCGCTGCTTGGCCCGCTGACGATCGGCATCGTTGTGGTCTTGACTGCGGCCGCATCGGACGATCCTTGGAGGGCCCTGTACGCTGCGATCTTTCTCATTGCTCTGCGGCTGATCCACGATTACGTGACCTATCCGCGCATAGTCCGTGATGGCCTTCATCTGCATCCATTGGCGATCATCCTATCGGTCCTTGCGGGTGAGCAGGTTGCCGGCATTCCCGGAGTTTTTCTTTCGATCCCGATCGTTGCGCTCGCCACGGTCGTGTACAGACAGGTCCTTGAGCATCAGGGACGCCGCGGCTTTGTGTCCGGACTTATAGAAGACGGAGAACTGGCAGAAAAGGAGTCGGTCTAGATGTCGTCGCTCGCCTGGCTGATCGTTATTTTCTTTGTGCTCCTGTTCCTGAGCCTTCTGGTCTATGGGTTGGTCGTTCGTGCGTTCTACTGGGGTGACAAGAAAGAGCCGCCGTCTCGAAGGCCGTAGATCGCAGCCTCAAATGCTTGTCGATCATCGACCGTGACTTCGATCTCGACGACATAACAGGGAAGCGTGAATACCAGGTCCTGCAACTTGACGGCGTCCTTTGCCGTGGTCAGGACCGCTCTAGCTCCAACCTGTCCAGCCTCATCCTCGATCGATCTGACGTCATCCTGTGTATACCGGTGGTGATCGCGAAACGCCTTTGCCATAGCCAGATCGAACGGGGTTTGTTTTTGCCCAAAGGCCATCCGCAATTTATCGAAAAAGCTGGCCGGATTACCCAAAGCACAAAAGGCACCGACCGTTACAGGACCTTCCTCCGCCGAAAGCCGGGCCCGCATAGTAGTCCAAATGTCAGAGCTTTCGGCAGATCGCTCTATTCCCTTCGGGTTTTTAACCCTTTCCTGAAGCTCCTCGAGCGGTGTGACCCGGACGATCTCATTGCCAGCCAGGAACACGGACGCTCCCGGGTTGATCTCAATGATCTCTGATTTTATCAGGTCGGTGCTTTCAACGAGGTCGCGTCGCGTTATTACGATCATATCTACCCGGCTCACATTGTTTATCGGTTCGCGCAGTCGTCCCTTGGGCAGCATCGCCCGTCCTCCAAACGGCTCCATCGCATCGATACAGACAATATCAACATCGCGCTTCACCTTTCGATGTTGAAATCCGTCGTCGAGTATAAAGACCGTAGTTCCCAACCTTCGCTTCGCCCATTCAGCGGCTGCGATACGGTCAGCATCCGCGATAACCGCTGCCTTGCCTAACAACTGGTGAGCTAGCTCGTAAGGCTCGTCACCGGCCACTGATGCCTCGGCCAGAACCTGCTCACCGTCCGATACAACGACACGCTTGCCCGGGTCGGGCCGGCCGTATCCCCGTGTCAAAACACAGACCCTCTCGCCGCGTGCGGCCAACAGGTCAGCTACATAGGCTGTGAGAGGGGTCTTGCCGGTTCCGCCGGTCGTGAGGTTGCCGATACTGATGGTCGGCGCGCGCAGGCTGGTCGCCTCGAACACACCCATGTCATAGAGCGTATTGCGAAGGTCTGTGATCTTTCCGTATATTCGGGCGACCAGCGACAGCATCGAAGTCAATTGTTGACGTTAATCCTTTGTCGTGCAAGTGAGGAGCTTTTGGGCGATGCTCGCGTGATGCTATTTCTTATTTGTAACCTGGATCAACCGGTCGAGTTTGTTTTGGGCCTGGCCGCTGTCTATGCTCTGTTCGGCTAGCCGTGCTGCGTGCATCGGGTCCTTGGCGACGCCGCCGACCACGAGAGCGGCCGCGGCATTCATCACCACCAGCGTGCGGGCCTCGTCGCGACGTCGGCTTGCCAGTACGTCGCGAATGATAGCGGCACTCTGCTTTGCAGTGTCGATCTTCAGATGCTCGATCCTCGCCGCCTTAAAACCAAAATCTGCGGGTGCGATCGTGAATGTACGAATGCTGCTTTTTGAAACGGCCGCGACGAACGATTTGCCTGCCAGAGTTATCTCGTCCAGGCCGTCCGTGCCATGGACCACCCACGCCGACTCGGTTTTGAACATCGCCAAGGCCCTTGCGACGGGTTCGACGAGGGAACGATGCCATACGCCCGTCAATTGGCGGGAAACCGATGCGGGATTGGCGAGCAGTCCCAATAAGTTCAGGCAAGTTCGTATACCGAGGCTGCTGCGGATATCGCCTACGCGCCGAAGTTCAGGATGAAACTTAGGAGCAAAGAGAAAGCAGATGCCGGCACCGCTGAGACTTACCTGAGCGACGTTAGGCTCGCCTGAGGGCTTTACACCGAGTTCGCTGAGCACGTCTGCTGAGCCCGAACGGCTTGTTACGCCCCGATTGCTTTGTTTTGCGATCGATAAGCCCGCGCCGGCGGCTACGATCGCGGCGGCAGTCGAAACGTTGAACGTCTTAGCCGACGATGAACCGGTGCCCGCGATGTCGACTGCGTTCTTTTGTGAAGATCGGACCTTTATGGCTGACTTGCGCATGACGCTGGCCATCCCGGCGAGTTCTTCGGCCGTTTCGCCCTTTGCGGTCAGGGCCGCGAGAGATCCGGCCATCTGTGCTGGATTTGCATTCACATCTATCAGTGCCTGGAAAAAGTGGGCAGCATCGGCGGCACCGAGGTCCTCGCCGCGGATCACGCGGACGAGAAACGGAAACAGCGGGGTCGCGGCTTTGCTGTTAGTCGGGGAAAGCGGCGCAGATTGCAGCCAGTCTGTTTTGGACGCGGGCATATTTGGTCTACTGCGTGGTGGCGGAGCGGCGACGAAGATGCAGGGGAGCGAATCGCTCTATACCTACTATCTCAGAGATCAAGGAAGTTTTGCAATAAGTTTCTCCCGTGTTCGGTCAAGATCGACTCAGGGTGAAACTGAACCCCCTCGACCGGCCTCGTGCGGTGGCGCAGCCCCATGACTATACCGTCAGGTGTCGTCGCTGACACTTCCAGGCAGTCGGGCAGGGCCTGACTATCTACGATCAGCGAATGGTAACGCCCTGCGGCAAAGGCATCGGGGATCTGTGAAAAGATGGTGCGGCCATCGTGCAGGATCTCGACTGGCTTTCCATGGACCGGCTCAGGTGCACGAATGACCGCTCCGCCAAAATACTGGCCGATCGCCTGGTGGCCCAGACATACCCCTAAGATAGGCATCTTGTCCCAGAACCTGTCGATCACGGCGAGTGAAACACCGGCCGTGTCGGGCGTGCCCGGCCCGGGTGAGATCATTATCCGCGTGGGCTTGAGTTCGCGTTCGATTTCGCCCACCGTCATCTCATCATTGCGTAAGACCCTCGGGGCGGTCCCGAGTTCGCCGAGATATTGAACGAGGTTGTAAGTGAATGAATCGTAGTTGTCTATAACGAGCAGCATGGATGCCTTCCTACGTACCCTTTCGAGCCCTTATTTTTGTTTACTCTCGGGCCCAATCACTTTATCATAGATATTCTACCGCGGAGACCCATTATGCTCTTAAAAACACTCCTGATCCTGTCCTTGTTTTTCTTTGCTTCGAATGCTTTCACACAAGCGACTGATGCGCAAAAAAAGGCCGCCGAGATTTTGCGCGTGGAAGCAGTCAAGCTTTTGCGTGAGACCTCGCAGGAAGTCAATAACATGAGCTCGGTCGAGAACCGCATAAGTTTTAGTGCGGAGCTTGCGTCACTAATGTGGTTTCATGACCCCGCCGAGGCCAAGGCTATGTATGCTAGTGCCA
Organism: Pyrinomonadales bacterium; assembly: GCA_038323125.1. Lineage (GTDB taxonomy): Bacteria > Acidobacteriota > Blastocatellia > Pyrinomonadales > Pyrinomonadaceae > OLB17. The sequence goes on along the minus strand of JBBQGO010000016.1, from coordinate 505 downwards.
CCGCCGATTTCAGGCAGTTACTGATGCAGTTAGATTCCCGGATGGCGATGGGCAAAACGCCCGATGATGAAGAAGCGGAAATGGGCGGAGCCTTCAGCAGATCTGGACGATCGCTGGTTGAGAGAAAGTTTCGCGTCGCAATGGCCGTTCGCCAGCAGATAGCCATGAGCATAGCGGAACACGACGCGGACCTCGCTTACGGATTCTTCTATGAAAGCGCGGGCTATATCACTAACCCCGAACTCAAGAAACAGAACGAGTTCACCGACAGGCAGTTTGAGTTTGAGTTGATGAAACAGATCGCGCAAACAAACGCTGCAAAGGCTGCCCAATTGGGATCGGTTTCACTAAAGGATGGCGTTGACGCAAATCATATCGAACTTCTCAGGAAGATCTATGCAAAGGATGTGAACAAAGGTGTCGAATTTGGTTCAGCGATCCTCAGCCGCGTCCGGTCGGATAAGAAGAGCGTCGAGAGCCTCTATGTACTTAACAGCCTTTTGTC
>JBBQGO010000015.1:0-13935 GCA_038323125.1 Pyrinomonadales bacterium | reverse complement strand
AGCGGCCCCAGAGCACCGGCGACATAAACACTGTCTCCGGCGGCTTCGCGTGCTATGCGGACCGCGGCGATATTTATCTCGCGCAACTTACTTTCGAGACCGTACGGCTGAAGCTTATGCCGCGTCGCACCAAACGAATTTGTTTCGATGATGTCGGCCCCCGCATTTATATACTCCTCATGAACCTCGCGAACGAGGTCCGGTGCGGCGATGTTTAGCTCGTCATAGCTCCGGTTGATATAGATACCCTTGTCATAGAGCCGGGTGCCAACCGCTCCGTCAAATACATAAACGCCGTCAGAGTCCAATAGCTCGCGAAAATCTTTCATAAAATAAAAAGCCTCGCCAAACAGCGAGACTTGTCTTTATCGATATGTCCTTGAGCTGTTTAGCAGATTATTTAACGTGGTCGCAAGTCGCATTAACTCACCACGAATTGATACGATAATGTGCTTTTATCGACTCAGTGTCAAGCATCCGCCGACAGCACCGAGGGCGCGTCAGACCGTCAATCTAGTTTTCCATAGAATGCGTATTGAGCCTCGGCCCCATCGATCTCTAACCGCCAGCGTTTATAGTCCGATATATCATCACAACCGTTTCCACGTCCCTGAAACACAAGAAAGTATGACGTCGACTTTGTAATGCCCTTACGGAAAAAGCCGGTGCTGCCGTTAACCAGACCTTTAAGGCGAAGTTCCTTATAGAGCGATGTTTCCCTATCGGGAGGATTGTCGTGGAGATCCACCTTATACCTGACCATTGTGGACGGGACTGGCAGGACCAGCGTTCCCTCGCGTCCGGCATCGGTTTTTACGGTAAAGCGCCAACTTCGTCCGCTAAAGGTAGTCTCAACGCTGAGGCCGATCGACCTGCCGGCCTCTTCATCGGCCTTTAATTCTCCCAAGCCGCGGATCGAGTCAAAACCTGCCTCGCTCATATAAAAATTGGCGGGCAGGCCGAATTTAAGATCCCTGAACATATCTAGTTCGGTGGTTGAAGGTTTGCCGGTCGAGATCTGATAAAAGCCGGGGTTGACACAGCAGGCACAGGCGAATGCGGGTGTCGAGGCGGCGAGCAGCAAAAAGAGCGAGAAAGCGGCGGCAATGGTTTTTTTGATAGGCATTTAGATCCTCTCCGTTTGATCCCGGGTTAGCTACCGGTAGGAATATGAGTGTTTAGACTCTTGTATAGTCGGTCAGGGCGGTCTTATCACCGAGTACGGTTCCTGACCCGACGATCGCGTTACGGCCTATATGGCAGGAGCGGCCGATAACGGCCCCGCGGACCTCCGCCGAACTGGCGATCCTAGTGTGTGAACAAATGACAGAGTCTTCGATGACCGCCTTTTCCTCGATATGAACGCCGGCTCCGATCACGGAGTTTACGATACGCACCCCGGGTTTGATAGTGCAGTCCGGGCCGATGACCGACACTCTATCGACCTCGGCCCGCGTCGCGACGTCCGAGGCCGCACTCGTTTCAATTTCAAAACCTGATATGGCCCCACGAAGGAAATCGATGTGGGCGGTTAGATAACTTTCCGGAGTTCCGATATCCAGCCAGTAATCATCCTCCATGACATAGCCAAAGAACGGCAGTTCACGTCTTAAGATGTCCGGGAACACGTCGTATTCGAAAGACCGGTTAGTATCCTTTGCGATAATATCGAGGATCGATGGTTCTAGAACGTAAATGCCGGCGTTTATCGTATTTACCGCTGTTTCAGCAAGCTGGTCGGGATTCGGTTTTTCCACAAAGCGCCCGACCCGATCCTCTTCGTCCACCTCCACCAAGCCGTACCGGGAAGGGTCCGCAACCGGCATCAGGGCGATGGTTGCCGCAGCTTCGCGTGATCGATGAAACTCAACGATCTTGCCAATATCTACATTGGTCAGGATATCGCCGTTGAAGATAAGCGTTGTTTCACGCAGGGCGTCCGCGGCAAACTTATACGCACCACCCGTGCCCATAGGGCTGGGTTCGGTTATGTAGTTTAGGTTCACGCCATGATCTGTGCCGCTGCCCAAAACCTGCTCGATCTTGTCCGGCTGATAGCTTAACGACAGGGTTATGTCGGTAATACCGGCGTTTCGCAGTTCTTCGATCTGGTAAAGAAGGAACGGACGGTTAACCACCGGAACCACCGGTTTTGGTGTGTAAACCGTAAGGGGACGAAGTCTTGTTCCCTTACCGCCGGCGAGTATAAGTGCTTGCATAAGAACCGTAACCTATTCTGACCGAAAGCCAATACTAAGAAAATAGTTTACAAAAATCAACGTAGGTGCGATCCGGAAAGTGTTTGACAGCGATAAACACTGCCAAAAAATATTGACAACACCATTGACGCGTGCTAGTTTATATTTACAGGTTCAAGAGACTTTGACCTGTGCATCCCTTTCATATTTAGCCTATACGGCGTGCCGGCATCATCGATCCCGTAGTACCACTGTCAAATCAAGATGAGTTTCGATAAATCCAAAGCGATGCGAAATGCGGAGCGGCACGTAGCGCAGGGCAAGATCAGGGCCGCGATAACGGAATACCGCGCCGTCGTCGACAATGATCCGCGCGATGTCGCCACGCTCAACATGCTCGGCGATCTGTATGCCAAGAGTGCCGAAAAGCGGGATGCGGTAAATTGTTATCTGCAGGTTGCCGAGCACTACAACAAACAGGGGTTTGCGCAAAAAGCCATCGCCGTCTATAACAAGATCTCGCGGATCCAGCCTGAATCGATCGAGGTTTCGGCGAAACTGGCCGAACTGCACAAGGTAAAAGGTTCGCTTTCCGAGGCCCGTTCTCACTATACGACCCTTGCTGAGCATTACCAGAAAAACGGCCGGAGGCTTGAGGCCCTGGCAATGTACAAACAGATCGCATTGCTCGATCCTAATAATACCGATGTCTGCATGAACCTGGCCGATTCGTACATGCGTGAGGGCCAAAGGGATGAAGCGACAGAGGCGTATGCAGAGGCCGGGGCACGGTTCAGCAGGCAGAATAAGCACGAAGAGGCTATCAGGGCCCTGATGAAGGGCTATGACATCAAATCGACGGACCTCCGCATACTTAATGGCCTCGTAAAGGCCCAGACGGCGCAGGGACGTGCGGGAAAAGCTGCATCTTTGCTCGAAGAGATACTCGAAAATGAACCGTTTAATCGCGACGTACTGTATTTGCTTATCGAGTGCTGCATCGATTCGCAAAATGCTGAAGGAGCCGAAAAGGCCGTGGTCAAGCTGGTCGAGATCGAACCTGCCAACTATCCCAAGTTTCTCGATCTGATACGTATCTATCTGAACGGCAACGATCCTGATTCGGCTGCCCGCATACTGACGATGTCTTCGGAATACCTGCTCGCGGGTGGACAGGCCGAGGAATGCGGCAAATGGATCAATGAGATCCTCGAACGCGATCCGTCACAGCTCTCGGGCCTACGCCTACTCGCACGATACAGTTCGTATCTCAATGATGAAAATGGCTTTCGGCTCGCACTCGAACGGCTTTATACGGCTGCATCCACCAAGCAGGCGGTTGAGGACGAACGATTTGCACTTGCTCAACTGGTGGTCATACGGCCGAATGAGACCCGTTTTCGAGATCGCCTGAACGAACTCAACGCGGAATACGGTTTTGAGGACAGCGGTATCGACGAGGAACTCCTCAAGGCCCAATTTACCTCGGTCGGTCCTGGATACGAGGATGGACACGTGGCGGCCTCACGCGAAGAAGGGACTAGCGAAGGACAGTGGCCCCTCGAACATGCTGAAGTTGTCGATGTCGAGCGCAACGGCCATGTTACGAATAGCGACATCGTCCACGATGCCGTGCAGTACGAGGTGCAACATTCGAACGGATCGGCCGCCAGCGAGGCCCCGCCGGCCCTGTCTCACGCGGACGAACAAAAGATGCAGAAAGAGATCGAGAGCATTACGTTCTATATAGAGAACGACTATAACGATCTCGCAGAAAAGGCTCTTGCCGAGCTTGCTCGGGCCTTTGGCGACAGGCCGGAGATTGAGGCGCTACGAAAGAAGATCGGTGCTGAAATCACGGAAACGATCCCTGCTGAGGTAGTCGATGAGGAAGTAGCCTGCAGTACCATTGGATTAAACGAGATCCGCTCGGAATTCGGCCTGGCCGGGGCTGACGATCCGGAAAATGGCGACTATGAAACGCATTTCCACACCGCTGTCGCCTATCAGGAGATGGGCCTGACGGAAGAAGCCATACGCGAATTTCAGGATGCGATAAAGCTTGTCGAACCCAACGACGGTACACGACGATTCTTCCACTGTGCGAACTTGCTGGGACATTGTTTCCTGCAAAACAGCATGGCAAGGCAAGCGATCAAGTGGTTTAACCGTGCGGTCGAGACAGACAACATAACGGATGACGAATTTCATGGCCTCTGGTACGAACTCGCGGTCGCATACGAGTCGGATGGCGACGCGGAGAACGCCGTCAGGTACTTCGAGCAGATCTATGCCGAGAAGGTCGATTTCCGCGATGTCAGCGAACGATTAAAAAATATTGTCGTAAATCATTGACGCAGGACGCAGTGATTTGGCACAAAACGCGGTAAAAGTATACTCTGACGGTATGGTGGAACGCCTTACCGTCATTTTTTTTATCATACTCTGCCTGCTCCTGGGCTTTTATCTGATCCTGTCGCCATGGGACGCCCTTTTCGGCCCGTGGGGTGACAACTATCTGCTGGTCTTCCTGTCCGATAAAACAGGCGTACCCGCGCTGCAAAGAACTGTTTCGTCCACGTGGTTTCGCGGTGCTGTCACAGGCTTGGGCGTGCTGAACCTATTGATAGCCTTCTGGGAAATGGCCCATTTCAATAAAAGCGTCAAAATGCTACAGGGCGACGGGGGCCGCGACCTCTAGTGCCTGTACGCACCGATCGGCCCATCATATATTTGATCACTCGGGGCGAGGCAACAAGTGATAACCTGGCCGAAACCGGACCACAGATACTCGAGATCATCAAACTTGCTGTAAGCGAGCGTGTCAATCTTATTCAAATTCGAGAAAAAAGGCTCACTGCGAGAGAGCTATTCGAACTTACAAAAACAGCGGCCGGACTGACGCGGGGGACCGCGACAAGCCTCCTGGTAAATGACAGGGCAGATATTGCCCTCGCAGCCGGCGCAGACGGCGTGCACCTTACGGCCGGGTCGCTCTCGGCGAATATCATTCGCGATCTTGTACCCACCCGATCAATTATCGGCGTTTCAACTCACACGCTGGAGGCCGCCGAGGCTGCCGCGCGAGGTCGAGCGGACTTCGTAGTCTTTGGCCCCGTCTTTGAAACTCCGGGCAAGGATGTAAAGGGTTTGTCGGAACTGGCCGATGTTTGCAAAAGGCTTGGCGATCTCCCGGTTCTGGGACTCGGAGGCATCAATGAGGGTAACTATGCTTCTGTCCTCAATGCAGGGGCTAGCGGCATCGCCGCCATCCGCTCGCTGAATGATCGCGCTTCCTTAACAAGCATCAGTCGTGGTATCGTTAAATAAATGCGACAACCGGGCAGCAAAATTCCCGTGTGCCTCACCATCGCCGGGCTTGACCCGTCCGGCGGGGCGGGCATCATTGCTGATATCAAAACCTTTTCGGCGTTCGGCTGTTTTGCCGCCGCTGCTGTCTCTTCGGTCACCTTTCAAAATACGACCGGCGTTTTTGGTGCCGTTCATCAGACGGCCGAGTCGGTCCGTCGCCAAGTAGAACCCATCCTTCAGGATTATGAGATCGCCGCGATGAAAACAGGCATGCTGCCAACCCGGGAGATCATCGAGGAAACTGCCCGTCTGATCGAAGAAAACGGGTTGGGTAGTGTGGTCGTCGATCCGGTAGTGCGTTCCACTTCGGGATTTGACCTCATCGACGACCGGGCACTCGACGCTTTGATCGAAAGGATGTTCCCCGTTTCAGACTTAATAACGCCTAATATCCCCGAGGCCGAACGCATCGCGCGTATGGATATCGGAACCCCGGACGACATCGCTGCCGCAGCCCGGATAATGCAGTCTATCGGTGCTCGGAATGTACTTATCAAAGGCGGCCACGCCGCCGGGTCGGACCGTGATGCCTGGCGTACCCAAACGGCGGAACGGCAGGCGATCGATTACTTATTTATCGGGATTGAATCGATGCAGTTCGGCGAGCAATTTATCGAAACGACCGCCACCCATGGGACCGGCTGTACGCTGGCGGCTGCGATCACGGCTAATCTCGCCCTGGGTAAGGGCCTGGCAGATGCAGTGCGTGCTGCAAAAGATTTTGTTACTGAGGCGATCCGGACGGCCCCGGGACTTGGCAAGGGGCACTCGCCAATTAATATCTGATCACTGTGCCGGTGTGAAGATGCTCGGGCTGAGATACGTAACCCCAAAGATAAAGCCGGTCCGCGGACTGAATCGGGTTACGCCAAAGGCGGCCGCGGCATCAAATCGCAGCCCCGACGCCTTGACCTGTGCTCCGACCCTGAATTGACCGACGCTTTCGGTTCCCAGTGGCGCCGCGCCGCCGCGTGTGTTGACGCGGCCATTGACCTCGCTGACGATATTAATATTGTCGTGTACCCGGTAGATCCCTGCTAAGCCATACAATAAAACGTCGTTTTGGGTGAACCGCTCGAGAGGTGCGGTCATTATACCGAGGCCGATGTTTCCGTAAGTATTGAATCGCGGCGTCCGGTTGACCACTCTGCCAAACTTTTTCTGAAGCAAGATCTTGGAAAAGACGTTGATCTGGTTGGTCCCAATGCCGCGGGCCTGATCAGTATTGGGCATTTGAAAACCAAACTTGAGGCCCAATGCCGGCATCAGCCTTCCCTCATTGCGAAGCTTGATCTTTGCGGAGACAGTGAAATCATCAAAATCGTTTGTTGAGTTGTTGCCCCGGAGCGTCAATGGGATGGCGGATGGACCGATCGAATTAATAGCGAGGTAATTCTGGAGCGTACCTTCGATCTGTATTTCGACATTCGGTGCAAGGCCCGTACGGATGCGTATATCACCAACTCGCGTCAGATCGCCGGTCAGGCCGGAGAGCGGGAACTTTGCATCCTGGAAAAAATCGACGCCGGCACCGATCTCGAGAGATCCCGGCGGCGTGATGTCGATATCGTCCGTGAGCAGCGGCCGCTGCTGCGCCGTCGCGGCTGTCGCCGCTGAGAGCATAAGGACCAAAGATATGAGCAACCGCTTCATCGAAAATAATTTTTGCATTAATGCGGATCTTTGTAAATCATTCTCGAACGAGCGTAAGCCGTTTCGCGTTTGCACATCCGTAGGCAAACTTGCAAAATTGTCTTAACAGCCCCGATGAGGCTGTCGCCGGATGACCAAAGACGTATTAAATTTTCAAAAAGAGAGTGTCGATGCAGGGCTTCGGCTGGTCCCTGAGAATCTCGTCGCCCCCTCGATCGGCCCGGTCGACAAGCAGTTCGTCAATTTCGTGTTCCTGCGCGTCGGCTCCGAATGGAGAAAGCTGGACGCCGCGGCCAAGACCCAACTAAAAACGGAATTTCAGAGTGTTTTTGATTCGTTCCGCGATGACTTTTTGCTCTACAGCTACTCGCTGGTGGGTTTTGATTCGAAGGCGGACCTGATGTTCTGGCGGATCGGCACATCGCTCGACCACGTACAGGACATGACGGCCAGGATGTACCAAACCGGGTTCGGCAGCTATATCGAGACCGTGAACAACTACCTGTCTGTGACCAAGCGTATGATGTTTGTGGATGGTGCCGGCGAGGACCGGCAGCGCGTTCACGCCGGATCGGCGAAATACCATTTTGTATACCCATGCGCCAAGCACAAGGACTGGTATCAGATGTCGCCCGACGAACGCGATGCGATGATCGAAGAAAATTTTATGGTCGGCAAGCGGTTTCCGAATATTAAGATACACCTCACCCATGCTTTTGGGTTTAATGAGCACGAGTATCTGATCTCATTCGAGACCGATGAGCCCGCAGACTTTCTGGCGCTTGCCGAGGAACTGCGGCAGACGCCGGCAAGCAAGTTTGTACTACGCGGGATGCCTGTTTACACCTGCCGGCAGCGAAGCCTGATGGAATGTCTGGACGCATTGGGCTGATGGTGATCGCACGTAAATTTTTGATCAGCGGGGAAGTCCAGGGAGTGGGCTTTCGTTATTTTGCACAGCGTTCATCGGCACGCCATCAGGTCCGTGGATATGTCCGCAACCTCGATGACGGACGAGTAGAAGTGTTAGCCGAGGGAAACCCCAAGGCGGTCGAGGACTTTCGGCTCGACCTCGCCGCCGGGCCGACGCATTCGCGTGTTGCCGGTGTTGAGGAACTGGTCCTCGACCCGAGCGGCCATTATTCAGCTTTTAGAATAGAACGATAAAGAATGGAAAACTTAAGAAAACTTATTCGAGAGGTGCCCGATTTTCCGAAACCGGGCATTAACTTTTACGACATTACAACCCTTCTGCTTGACCCCGAGGGCCTTGAGCAGACCATCGATGCTCTTACCGAGCAGTGCCGCGGAATGTCCGTCGACACGATCATCGGTATCGAGTCGCGCGGGTTTATCTTTGCGACCCCGCTCGCTTACCAGCTCGGCATCGGCTTCATCCCGGTCCGCAAACCGAAAAAGCTGCCTGCCGAATGTGTCTCGGTCTCATATGACCTGGAGTATGGCCAGGACACGCTCGAGATGCACAAAGACGCGGTCGGCGAAGGCCACCGTGTTCTAATAGTCGATGACCTGCTCGCAACAGGCGGCACTGCCAGAGCGGTTGTCGATATGGTCGAAAGCGTCGGCGGGACTGTTGCGGGACTAAAGTTCGTCGTCGAACTCGACTTTCTCGGCGGCCGCCAGAAATTTGACGGCTATGATGTCCAATCATTGATACACTATGATTCGTAGTAGGGGGATGATCTTTGATTTTTGATTTTTGATTAGAAGATCAAAGCTCTAAGATCATTGATCCAAGACCGAAGACCAAAGATCCTAGATCCAAGATCTCTTCTGCTCCGCTCCCGTAGCTCAGTAGGATAGAGCGTTCGCCTCCTAAGTGAAAGGCCATTGGTTCGAATCCAATCGGGAGCACCAATAAAGACGGGCATTTGAGTTAAACGCTCAAATGCCCCTTTTCTTTAATTTCAAGTATTGATATGACCTAGGTCGGAGTTGAGGTTGATTTCAGTTGGCCAATTTGTTTTCTACCATTTTGATCCCTGCCGCAATTTCGGTAAATAGCCTATCGTCGTATTCTCCTAATTTGCCCTCGCTTTTCATTTTATTGAAACCAACTGAAGCACTCTGGTAGTTTTCCAAGGCTTTTAGATATAAAGCCTTATCACGATGTCTCTCGGCGAATGCGGCATATGCATCGGCGATGCTGAGGGTCGTTAGATAAACGGTTCTGACCGCAAATCTGTATTTTGCATCGTTATCTACGGCAGCCTGGTAATTCTCTCGGGCTTGTTGAAATATACCTAAAGCCCTTTCATATTCTTTCGATTTAAGGTGAGATTCGGCGGTCTTTAGTTGGATAGTCGCAATTTCGTAGAGATTTCGAGTGTTATTCGGGTCTTTTTTGCTGAGTTCGACGGCAGTTTCGAGCGTGGAATCCAATGTCTGCAGCGCTTCCTTATTTCGTCCCGCCATACTTAATGCGTCGGCGTAGTTTCTTTCCATCGTGACGACATCCCATTTAGCTCGAAAATTCAGCGGATCGGCTTCTGATATTCTTTTGGCGATCTCGACACTTTTGGCGTATTCATAAACGGCTTTCCCATGGTCCCCGGTTTCAATAGTGCTGGAGCCGCGGTGATTATATGCCTGCATTAAAGAACGCTGTAACTTCTGGTTGTTTGGATACTGCCGTGCAAGCGCGATCAAAAGGTCCAATCCTCTTTGCAGACTCTCTTCCGCTGTTCTCAGATCGTCGTCCCACCCTACGGATACGCCAATATCTATAAATAAGAATGCCTGATTTTCAGCGATCTCGACATTTTCGGGTTGTTCTTTCAGGAGTTGTTCGTAGATCGATCGAGCCTCATTGTAATTTATAACGGCATCTTTATATTTGGCGTTGGTGTAATTTAGCAGGCCTTGACCGCGAAGGGCGACCGCAAGATCTTTGCGAGCGTCGAAGCTGCCCGGATCTCTGTGAACGACCTCCTTACGCAGGGCCAGCGATCTCTGGAAAAATTCATCTACCTTCTCGGTCGTGCCGAGTTGTATTAGGATGTTGCTGATATTTCCATAACTGCTCGCCATATCGCTCATCGCAGTTAAATTAGTGGGATCGTTATCGAATAATGTTTTACGTATTTCGAATGCCTTTTCAAAGCTTTTTGCTGCCCCCTCGAAATCGCCCAGATTAGGACTGAGCGGATCGCCCTGAACGCGGCCGACCATTTCATAGGCCGCGGCAAGTTCTCTCTGCAATTCGGGGTCGTCGCCCGCTTCCTGTGAGAGCCTGTCAAGATACTCGAGAGCAAGTGTTACCAATTCGCGGCGTGCCTCGGTTGAACCGGGCAATGTTTCGATCTTTGGACCCAACTTAAATAAAAATGAGTTTGCCAACTCCCGCACATCGTTAAAGCGGCGCTCGGCCTTTACTCTTTCCGCATTAGCTACTCGCGCCTGCCAAAGCGTGGCGATCATCCCGGCGATCACCGCAATCAAGATCAATATGGCGGCGACGGCGCTCGCTTTGTTTCGTTTGAAAAACTTTTCGGCACGATATGAGAGTGTATTTGGCCTGGCGGCCACGGGCAGGCCGCGCTGGTGACGATGAATGTCTGCGGCAAACTTTTCGGCGGACAGATATCGACGCTCGCTTTCCTTCCTGAGAGCTTTCAGAACGATATTGTCGAGATCACCTCGGATGCTATGCGCACTTACGCCAATATGCTGCGCACTGGTGTGCCGCTGGCTGTTGGCTCCGGTATCAACCTCGGGTCGGCCCACTCTTGGCTCGATGACTGAAGCATTTGCGGGCTTTATTGCGGCGTTGGCCTGGCCGGTACGGCCAATAGTATTCGAATCTGCCTCGATCATCGACGATGGAGGCGGCGGATCGATCTCGATAACCGCGTCGAAAGCCTCTTTTAGATCGCCCTCTTTTGTTTCAAACGGTCTATGGCCGCTCAACATTTCATAGAGTATGACGCCGAGGCTATAGATGTCAGTCGCTGTCGACACACTCTTGTTTTGCAGTTGCTCGGGCGACGCATATGACGGCGTCATAACCCCTAGATTGGTGATCGTAGCGGGATCGACGCCTCCAACCTCGGCGGATACAAACTTTGAGATGCCAAAGTCCAATAATTTTGGCACGCCCTCACTGGTTACCAAAATGTTCGACGGTTTTAGATCGCGGTGCACAACTAAATTTCGGTGAGCAAAGTCAACCGCCAGACAAACCTCTCTGAAGAGATCCAGTCTTTGGTTCAGATCGTTATCATTTCTGTTGCAAAAATCAGAGATAGAGATTCCATCGACGTATTCCATCGCCAAATATGGAATGTTGTCGTCAGTGGCACCTGCATCCAGCAGCCGTGCTATGTTGGGGTGATCGAGCGAAGCTAAGATCTCGCGTTCTTGCTGAAACCTGCGCCTCAATGGCTCAGTGTTCATTTCGCGTTTCAGCAATTTCAGCGCGACCTTTTGTTCAAATTTCCCATCCGATCGTTCAGCCAGATAGACAGCACCCATGCCGCCGTAACCGATCTCGCGCACCACCCGGTAAACACCAAACGTCTGGCCCTCAACAGCGCTTTCTACGCTCTTCTCATCAAAATAGCCAGCAGCGAGTTCGACCGCCGACAGATTCATCAGGTTTTCTGTGCCTTGCTCATAGGAAAGCAGCGATTCGATCTCAGATCTGAGGTCGGGGGCAAGATTCAGCGAGTCCAGATGATGCTGACGCTCATCTGTCTTCAGTTCGAGACAGTCTGCCAGAATTTCGCTCACTTCTTCCCAAGGATTTCTTATCATAGATCTTTGCCAAATTTACCTGTGGAACATTCAAAAATGCGCTTGCCCACTGGTATATGTGCAATTATTGGGGTGAAAAATGACAAATATTTTTGATCCCACAAAATAGTTATCAAAGCCTTGGCCGCGAGATGCTAAAAACGATCTGGCCAAGAGCCCTTTAGTCTGCTGACAGAAGCATGGGGAAAATAAGAATTTGTCAGATATCCTTCTGATTTAGTTCGCGATAAAGCCAGAAGCGGGCCGCTTGCCACAGACGTATTACGGTTCTTTCTGATATTTCGAGTGCCTCGGAAATCTCGGTATTATTCAGTCCGCCGAAAAAGCGCATCTCGACTACCTTCGCCTGCCGTTCATTGACCGTTTCGAGCTGAGCGAGAGCCTCGTCCAGGGCGAGGATCGAGCTTGAGCGCTCCATGATCGAGACGTTGATGTCGTCGATTGACAAGTGAATCGGACTATTGCCCCGTTTGTTCGCCGCATGTTTCCGCGCGTACTGCATCAATATCTGCCTCATCAAGTGGGACGCTATGCCATAGAAATGGCTGCGATTTTTCCATTCAATACCGGTTTGTTCAGTGATCTGCAGGAAAGCCTCATGAACAAGAGCTGTTGGCTGAAGCGTGTGACCCAGGCGTTCCCTCGACATCATCTTACGGGCCTGCCGCTTTAGTTCGTCATAAACGAAGGGGACAAGTCGTTCCTGTGCCTCATTATCGCCATTGTTCCATTGACTAAGAATCTGGGTAATATCCGATCCTGATTGCTCCATAAATTGCGGCGGTGATGATTGGGATAATCATATTTTAGCCGTTCTTTGCCGCAATGGGAAATATTTTGGCAGTGTTCGCCGGGTTTCTGCACATATGTTGGCAGGAAAGCAAAAAACGACTTTGATATCACGGAGGACCCAATGCAGGCAACAGCAAAGTTTTTAAGACACACTATAGCGGCCGCCGCCCTTATGGCGGCGTTCTTGGCGGTCAACGCAACAGCGGCGACGTTTACCGTTTCTAATACTAACGATACGGGCGCAGGCAGTCTGCGGCAGACGATCGAGGACGCGAAGGCGGCGGCGGGCGCGGACACGATCGTGTTCGATTCGTCGTTTAATTCACCGCAGACGATCCAGTTGGCAAGCGGTATAGCTAATTATAATAGTCCCGATCCGCTAACGATCACCGGACCTGGAGCAAATTTATTGACCGTAAAAGGAAATGACACCTTTCGGATATTTACACTATTTTTCCAAACAACGGTAACGCCTGACTCTGAAGTAGCTATCACCGGGATGACGATCTCAAATGGCCGGGACACCTTCTTCGGCGGCGGTGCGATTTTCGTGCAGTTCGGTAAGGTCTTGATCACGAATGTAACTGTCTCCGAAAATTGGGGAAATAATGGCGGCGGCGTTCAGTTATTCAACGGTGCTACTTTGACCGCTGTTAATTCAACGTTTTCCAACAATACAGCTACTGGCAGCGGTGGTGCGATAAGTGCTATTCAGTCCAGTACGATAAATCTGACAAATACGACGGTCAGCAGCAACTTCTCAGCAAGTCCTGGTGGCGGCATAGATGCTTCTGATGTTGTGAATGTTTCGATCAGTGATTCGAGCATTGTCAATAACGGTGCATCAACCAGTCACGGTGGCGGTGTTGCATTTAGGGGTTCCGGGACACTTCAAATGACCAATACAACGGTTATGGGAAACCAAGCAGGTCAAGATGGCGGCGGCATCTCCAACGGCGGAACCGCAACTTTCACCAACTGCAATATCTCGAATAACAGTAGCTCTGGAGGCGGGTTTGCCGGCGGCGGAGGTATTTCCAGTAACGGAGTGTCTCTGACAATTATTGGCTCGACCATTACCGGCAATACTACAAGTCGCCTCGGTGCTGGACTACTTATAGGTGCGAATAGTGCTACTACATCC
>JBBQGO010000014.1:0-14376 GCA_038323125.1 Pyrinomonadales bacterium | reverse complement strand
TGAGATATTTTATCGTTAACTTATAGACTAAGGAGATAGAGAATGAGCATTATTGACAAGATAAAAGACGCCGCGATGAACCAATTTATCGAGGTGATCGAGTGGCTCGATGATTCGCAATCGACGCTGCTTTACCGTTTTCCGGTGGCCGGCCAGGAGATCAAGAACGGTGCCCAACTGATCGTTCGCGAATCTCAGGCCGCTGTATTTGTTTTCGAGGGACAGGTTGCGGATGTTTTCGCACCCGGTAAATACGAGATCGACGGCGGCAATACCCCGATCCTCTCAAAACTCGGCGCGTGGAAGTACGGTTTCAACTCCCCATTTAAGTCCGAGGTCTATTTTGTAAACACAAAACAGTTTACAGATATGAAATGGGGCACTTCTAACCCAATTATGCTCCGCGATGCGGACTTTGGCATAGTCAGGTTGCGAGCGTTTGGGGCGTACAGCCTCCGTGTCGCCGACCCTTCCGAGTTTATTAAACAGATAGCCGGCACGAACGCTCATTTTCAGACCGAGGATATCGACGGCCAGCTCAAACGCGCCATCGTCACCGAGTTTTCAGATGCCATAGGCGAACTCAAAATACCGGCACTCGATCTGGCGGCCCAGTATAAAGAGATCGGTGAACAGATCCGTGCGAAGATAAACGAGGACTTTAGCGGATACGGCCTTGAGGTAACCAAGTTTTACGTTGAGAATGTCAGCCTGCCTCCCGAAGTCGAGGCGGCGATGGACAAGCGTTCGTCTATGGGAGCACTTGGCGACGCACAGACGTATATGCAGTTTCAGGCGGCCGACGCCCTGCGTGACGCCGCTCAGAACGAAGGCGGCGGTGCCGGCCTCGGTGCCGGCCTCGGGGCGGGTTTTGCAGTAGGCGGGCAAATGGCAAATGCCTTTGGCCAACAGGCAGCGGGCGGTGGACAAAGCGGGGGACAAGGGGCTGCCAGCGTACCCTGTCCGGCCTGCGGTAAACAAAACGCCGCCGGTGTTAAGTTTTGTTCCGATTGCGGAGGCAAGATGGAGGCCGCCCAGGTCCCGTGTGTTAAATGCGGGGCAAACCTGCGTGAGGGTGCTAAATTCTGCTCTGAGTGCGGTTCGACGCAGGAAAAAGCAAAATGCAGCAACTGCCAGTTTGAACTCGCCCCCGGTGCCAAGTTTTGCCCCGAGTGCGGGGCCAAGACCGAATCAGAAGCGTAAATTGAAACGAAGAACTTTGAAAGGCGAGGTGTCACCGCACCTCGCCTTTTACTATTGAGCGTTGCGGTCAGTTCATTGCCAGCGTTAAAATCGTTGCGGAGTCGAGGAGAATGTATTTATGCCAATAAGCCCAGAACTTTTAGAGATCTTGCGCTGTCCTCAGTGCAAATCCAAGGTGTTGATCGATTCGCAAGAAACTCGTTTGAAATGCACTAATGATGAGTGTTCGCTCGTGTATCCCATACGAGACGAGATCCCCGTAATGCTTGTCGAAGAAGCGACTGTTGAGAAATAATGCACGGCGGCGACATCGATTGGAGCTCCGTCAAACGGGTTTTGGTGGTCCGGCTTCGTTCGATCGGCGACACAGTTCTGACAACCCCATCCCTGATCGCCCTCAGACGGTTCCTGCCCAATGCTCAGATCGATATGCTGCTCGAGAGTTGGGTCGCGCCGGTCCTTGATGGTTTTGACGCGGTTGACAACGTTCGGACTGTTGGCGAGGGAACGGCCGGCCGCATTCAGACGGCGTGGGATCTGCGACGCCGGCGTTACGACGCAGCGATCAACCTGCACGGCGGAACCACCGCAACTCTCCTTACCGCAGCAACCGGGGCACGTTATCGCCTTGGGCTTTCACACTATCAGTATTCGTTTCTTCACAATCGACAGTACCCGTCAACTAAGCTTTTTTGGGGTAGGGACGCAGTTCATTCCGCCGAGCAGCAGCTCGCTTTGCTGGGTTTTGCGGGAGTGCCCGTCCAGGATGGCCCAAAAAGCCGCTTGGCGGTAACGGCCGAAGCTATGGACGCTGTCAACGCCATGATGGCGGGTCTCGATACTGTTCGCAGGTCCTACGCCTTACTTCACCCGGCGACCGCATTTTTTACAAAGCGGTGGGCCACCGAGAATTTCGCACGGACCGCGGAGTTTTTAGCCGGGATCGGATTGGCTGCGGTGGCGGTAACATCGAAGTCGGAAACTCAAGTGCTGGAAGCTCTAAAAAGGGAATCGAAGGTCCCGATAGCCGCCTTCGACGATCTTTCGCTGCCTGAGATCACGGCCATGGCCTCGAAGGCGAGTCTGTTCGTCGGGAACGATTCAGGGATTGCCCACATCGCGGCCGCCGTCGGCACCCCGTCCGTCGTCATTTTCGGATCATCCAATCGGGCCCATTGGCGGCCGTGGACCGACGCACCCAATGAGATAGTTTTCGAGGAGCTGCCTTGTCAGCCCTGTACGGGGTATGTCTGCGAAGTGTTTGGTGAACCGAAATGTATCCTAAGCGTCAGGCCAGAGCAGGTGTTTGAAGGTATTCGGCGGGTACTGGAAAGCGCAAAAAAGGCGGACACGCGGCCCGCCCTTCATAAATAGCAAAACGAGGGTTACTTCTTATTTGCGTTCGTATTGCTGCTCATATTTGTCATCGAGTCTTTCGGAGCGACTGTCAACTGATTGACCACGCTCTTTTTGCCTTCGATGCCGTTGGCGACCTCTTGTGCCTTCGTTTTCTGAGCGGCCGTTGCCACTGAGCCCTTAAGGGTAATGACCTCATTCGCAACATCGACGTTGATCGTCGATTCGCGAAGGTCATCGGTGGCTAGCAGAGCGGCCCGTGTCTTGAACCAGAGCCAACTGTCATTCGCACCGGTACCGATGGTGCTCGTGCCGCGATCTCTTTCATATTCCGTCTTCTGTTTATCATATTCCTCGCGGGTTATGTTTGCATTACTCCAGCGGTTGGCGGCAACGGTATTGGTGTTGCTGTTTACGACCACGGCACCTACGTTGGCATTGTTGGTGCCAAGATTGGTGACTGCGTTGGTCCGTGCGTTATTGGTGTTGGCGGTGTCGCCGCAGGCTGCAAGTAATCCTGCCGCTATGATCACCGACGTGATTGTTAATATCTTAAATTTCATAATGTCTCCCGTATTCTCAAAGATTTACCTAGTGATGGATGAATCTCGACAGGGTCAAACTATAATACCAAGACTTTGGAGATTCGAAAACCCCTGCGGGTGCTGACGCCTCGGTTTTGGCACCGGCGAGATCCCCGTATTCTTGACACTGAATGCACCAAAGATTAGTATTTATAGTTTCGACTATTGTGGCCGAATTGTACGTATATGTTCGAATCGTTATCCGATAAACTCAAGAAATCGCTGAAGAATCTGCGGGGCCAGGGCAAGCTGACGCACGAGCACGTCGATGCAGCGCTGCGCGAGATCCGGATGGCTCTTCTCGAAGCGGACGTAAACTACAAAGTCGCCAAGGATTTTGTCGAGGCGGTACGCGCCAAAGCAGAGGGCCAGGAGGTCTGGCAGGACCTCAAACCTCACGAACAAGTAGTCAAGATCGTCTATGACGAGCTCGCCGAGTTGATGGGCGGCACCTCCTCGCGGCTTGTGTTTACAAAAGCCACGCCAAACGTCGTGATGATCGTTGGACTGCAGGGTTCCGGTAAAACGACCTCCACAGGTAAGATCTCGCGCTGGCTGGCCGACAATCAGGAACGCAAGCCTCTCCTCGTCTCGGTCGATGTATATCGTCCCGCGGCCCGCGAACAGCTAAGAGTGGTGGCTGATGCGGTCAATATAGCTGTTTACGAAGCAAGCGAGACCAACGACCCGATGACGATCGTTCGCGGTGCGGTCAAGCATGCGGTCGAGTTTGGGTTTGATACCCTGATGATCGACACGGCTGGCCGGCTTCACATCGATGACGACCTGATGGTCGAACTCGAAACCATTAAGGCTGAAACCAAACCCGTCGAGGTCCTTTTCGTCGCAGACGCAATGACGGGACAGGATGCAGTGCGTTCTGCCGAGGTGTTTCACGAGCGGATAGGGATTACCGGCGTGGTCCTGACCAAGATGGATGGCGACGCCCGCGGCGGTGCGGCCCTCTCGATCAGGCAGGTCATCGGCCAACCGGTAAAGTTTGTCGGCGTCGGTGAAAAGTACGACGCCATCGAGCCTTTCTATCCCGATCGCATCGCTCAGCGAATACTTGGAATGGGCGATGTCCTCACCCTCATCGAGGAAGTTCAGGGCAAGATCAACGAGGAAGAGGCGCAGGAACAACTGCGGAAAATGACGAGCAATCAGTTTACGCTCGAAGATTTTCGCAATCAGCTGGGGCAGTTTAAGAAGCTCGGATCGATGTCAAAGTTGATGAAGATGCTCCCCGAACAAATGACAGGCGGGATGCAGATAACCGATGAGCAGTCGGCGGTTGTGGATCACCAGATGAAACGAACCGAAGCGATCATCGATTCAATGACCAAGCAGGAACGCAATGATCATAAGGTGATCGATGCGAGCCGTAAAACCAGGATCGCGGGCGGCTCGGGTTCGACCATCAGCGAGGTCAATCAACTTCTCAGGCAGTACGAGCAGATGAAAAAGATGATGGCCCAAATGAGCCGCGGCGGAATGCTCGGTAGTTTGGGGCGAAAGATGGCAGGTGGATTGGCCGGTGGCCTTGGTGGCCTGCTCGGCGGTGGGGGCGGTGACATGGGAATCGCCGCCGGCGACGACGAAACGAACGGATCGTTGTCACATAGGATCAAAAAGAAAAAAAGGCATAAGAAAAGGCGGTAGTTGGTTAGAGCGTTGTCGAAACGCAAACGAGGAAAATTATGTTAGCAATCAGTTTAATGAGAATGGGCGCCAAGGGTAAACCCTTTTACCGCCTGGTGGTCAAGGAAAAGCGAAGCAAGCGTGACGGTAAGTACCTTGAAAATGTGGGCACTTACAATCCAATGCTCGATCCTGCCGAAGTGACATTGAATCACGAGCGCATCCAGTACTGGATCGGTGTCGGTGCTCAACCTACCGATACGGTCAAGAGCCTTATCAAAAACAACCCGGAGGGCGCCGAGGCCCCCGCAGAGGCAGCCGTTGAGGCGCCTGTCAAGCAGGCCGCTGAAGCCCCTGTTGAAGCGGCTGCTGAAGAGCCGGCTGAGCCAACTGTCGAAGCACCGGCCAAAGAAACGGCCGCGGAGCCTGTCGAAGAACCGGCGGCTGAATAGGTCTCCGTCTTCGTTCGCGTTGGTTTGGCTGCAGATGGCTCGTAGAGACAGTTATCTAAACAATGAAAGAAGCAATAGAAAGGATCGCAAAAGCGCTCGTCGGTGAACCCAATGCCGTTGAGGTGAACGAAGATGCGGACGGTAAAAACGTGCGTATCGAGGTGCGTGTCGCCGACAGCGATATGGGCCGTGTGATCGGACGCGAGGGCCGAACCGTAAAGGCGATCCGCAGTGTGCTGTACGTTGCGGGACAGAAGCACAACAAACGTTTTCAACTCGACCTGGTCGAGGATTAGCACTGTTTAGGGTTCGCGCTCACGCGGTAATGCAAGAACTTGTTGCGATAGCAAAGATCGCCAGGCCGCGAGGGCTCAAAGGCGAGGTGGTTGCTGAGATACTGACGGATTTTCCCGAACGGTTTGAGACGCTCGAAACCGTAACGGCGGTCAGGCCGCCGGCTAAGCCGTTCGAATTGAAAATTGAAAAGTTCTGGTTTCAAAGCGACCGCATAGTTTTCAAGTTCGAAGGCTATGACACGGTTGAGAGCGGCGAAACGCTCAGAGATATTGAGCTATGCGTTCTCGAATCGGACGCTGTACAGATCGAGGATGATGAGTATTTCGATTGGCAGCTTGCGGGTTGTAAGGTTGAGACCATCGAAGGGGTATCTCTCGGTGAGGTTATCGAAGTGATGCGGACAGGCGGAACTGAGCTCCTCGTGGTTCAGGGCGAGACGAAAGAATATTTGATCCCGTTTGCCGAGTCGATATGCGTCGAGGTCGATATTGATAACGGAATGATCCGCATTGATCCGCCCGAGGGGTTATTGGAGTTTTAGGTGAAAATTGATGTTTTAACAATTTTCCCGGAGTTTTTTCGAGAGGTCTTTGATTTTGGTATTATTCGACGGGCCAGGCTGGCCGGCCTGGTTGAAATAAATGCCGTCGACATCCGCGAGTTTGCGACGGACAAACACAAGATGACCGACGATCGGCCATTTGGCGGCGGCGACGGTATGGTGATGAAGCCCGAGCCTATCTTTGCCGCAATTGAAAATTTGACAGGGACAGCCGATCGCGACGCTTATCCTCCAGGAACACGAGTCGTACTGCTTTCGCCGCAGGGCAAGCCCTTTCGGCAATCGGTCGCGAAAGCGTTCGCCGGCGAAACCGATCACATCGTGCTGATCTGCGGTAGGTATGAGGGCGTCGATGAAAGGGTCAATGAGGCACTCGTGACTGACGAGGTATCCATCGGCGATTACGTCCTCTCGGGCGGCGAACCGGCCGCTGTCGTGGTTATTGACAGCATCGTACGCCTTTTGCCGAACGCATTGGGCAGCGAGACCTCGGCTGACAACGATTCCTTCTCGGACGGACTGCTCGATTGCCCTCACTACACGCGGCCCGCAGAGTTTCGCGGGATGGCGGTTCCAGAAGTTTTGTTAAACGGCAATCATGCCGAGATAAAAAAATGGCGGCATGAAAAGGCGCTTGAAAAGACAAGGTTAAATCGTAAGGATCTTTTAATAGGAGAAAATGGTGATATGTGAGCGGACACGGATGTTCGCTGACCTCTGGCCGAAAATAAAATGAATAGACTGGATTTTGTCGAAAAGACACAGATCAAAGAAGACACACCCGTATTCCAACCCGGCGACACGCTTCGCGTGCATGTTCGGATCAAGGAAGGCAATAAGGAAAGGTTACAGGCATTTGAGGGCATCTGTATCGCCCGCAAGCACGGCGGCGTTCGCGAGACAGTAACGGTCCGCAAGATCAGCTTTGGCGTCGGCGTCGAACGTATCTTTCCGTTACACGCGACCGTGATCGATCATATCGATGTGATTCGCCGGGGTAAGGTCCGGCGTGCAAAGCTCTATTATCTACGCGATCTTCGCGGTAAAGCGGCTCGCATCAAGGAACGCGATACACGAGCCAAAGGAAAGAAGGCAACCCAGTAAGGAGATTCGATTGTGGGAAACGCGGAGCGGTTCGATTCATTTGAAGAAGATGGATCGGCCGCCCGCGTTTCTTTGTTTGAAGATCCGAAGATAGTCGCCATCGGGCTCGATTTCGAACGTATTGCTCTCGCCGAAGGATTTCGATTTGTGGCCGGTATCGATGAGGTCGGCCGCGGATGTATCGCCGGCCCGGTAGTGGCGGCTGCGTGCATTCTCGATATCGATAAACCGCTCCCAAATGGGCTCAACGATTCAAAGAAACTCACCGCCAAGGCCCGTGATGAGATCGGAGAACAGCTTAAGCAAGACTGCATAGCCTACGCCATCGGACAGGTGGATGCGAGTGAGATCGATCGCATCAATATACTAGAGGCGACGAAATTGGCGATGCTCTACGCCATCGATACCCTCTCGCCAAAGGCGGACTTTCTGCTCATCGACGCTCTCCACCTAAAACAAACCCCGCTGCCGCAAAAGTCGATAATCAAGGGCGACTCGATCTCGGCGTCGATCGCAGCTGCGTCGATCTTGGCAAAAACCTACCGTGACGAGTTGATGACCACTTACGACAGCGAATATCCGCAATACGGCTTCGCCGGTCACAAGGGTTACGGAGCCGCCTCGCACTATGAGGCTCTGCGCTCACACGGTGCCTGCGCCATTCATCGAATGTCATTCAGGGGCGTATGTCCTGAGACCCCTACTCCTGCAGGCCTATTTTAGAAACTAGAAGGCAATCCACTCGGTTGGTTGTTTATAGTTCGACAGCGATATGCGTGTTTCGG
The DNA here is from genome assembly GCA_038323125.1 of Pyrinomonadales bacterium. Classification (GTDB taxonomy): domain Bacteria; phylum Acidobacteriota; class Blastocatellia; order Pyrinomonadales; family Pyrinomonadaceae; genus OLB17. The sequence goes on along the minus strand of JBBQGO010000014.1, from coordinate 6,392 downwards.
CCCTAAACAGAGGTGGACGCATCTGCAGGGCAATTTCGGCTGTGATGCGGGCGAGGTTGGGCTCGTTTGCACGTTGAGAAAGGTGGGCGAGGACGATGTACCGGGCTGATCCGTCAAAATCGTTGGTCAACCAGTCAGAGAGGTCCTCGTTCGACAGATGCCCGGTGCGCGACATGATGCGCTGTTTGAGGTCCCATGTGTAAACAGAACAGGCACGGAGCATATCGCGGCTGTGGTTAGACTCGACGATGATCGCATCACACCGTTTGAGTTTTTCCTTGATCAACTCGCTGATGTGGCCAAAATCCATCAGCGTGGCGACCCGCACACCATCTTTTCTTGCCACAAATCCAAAATTATCCGCCGCGTCATGCGGCACGGTGAAGGGTTCGAAGTCGATATCGCCTATTCGAAACTCCTGGTTCGATTCGATCTCAACCGTCTTGTCCTGCAGCGCCGCCTGGCGTTTGGACGACTCACTGTCGCCGTTTTGCCCGCCTGCCCGGGTGTCATAAAAAGCATCCTCGGTCGCCCTGGAAACGTAGACAGGGCAATCGACTGACCGCAGCAACACACGCAACCCGCCGGCGTGATCGCTATGTTCGTGCGTGATCAATATACCGTCGAGCTGCTGGCACGATACGCCGACCTCGCCGAGCCGCCGCATGATCTCACGGGCGCTCAGGCCCGCGTCGACAAGTACGTTGGTGGTTTCGCTTGAGATCAGAACGGCGTTGCCGGTCGAACCGCTTCCGAGAACTGTAAATTTCATTCGTTTCCCTGATACCGCGAACGCAATGCCTTGGCCAGCACACGTGTTGAAACGGCCGTCGGCAGATAGCCGCCGACGAGTGAACCAACATAGTTGGCAAGGCCAGATACCACCTTGGTCCGGCCGCTTCTCAATGCCCGAAGAGCGGTCTCGACGACCTTTTCGGCCGTCTGCTGGCCCTTGACTGTTATCGGCCGCTCGATGTTTGACGCGGCAAAGAAATTGGTTTTGGTCGAACCCGGGCACAACGCTAGCACCCGAATGCCGTACGGGCGGTTCTCCTCAGCCACGGCCTCCGTAAACGAAGTAACAAAAGCCTTTGTTGCCGCATAGGTCGCCCAGAATGGCAGCGGCTGGAAGCCCGCGGCGGATGAAACGTTGATTATAGTCCCTTGCTTTCGTTCACGCATCGGAACAAGATACCGGTGCGTTAAGGCGACGAGAGATCTGACGTTGAGGTCGATCATCTGCAGCTCGCGGTCAATAGCCAGTTTTGAAAAATCACCGACCGAGCCAAACCCCGCGTTATTGATCAGCCACGCCACCTCAAATCCATGCCGCTCCGTTTCGTCAAATAACTTCAAGTCGCTGCCGTCCTCGGTAAGGTCGAGCACGATGTAGTGGGCTGTGATCTTATGCTCCAGCATCAATTCGTCGCACAGCTCATGAAGCAGTTTCTCGCTCCGGGCGACCAGGACGAGGTCGTGGCCATCGGAGGCAAGCCGCCGTGCAAACGCTTCGCCGATCCCGCTCGAAGCTCCTGTGATCAGAGTTACTTTCATCAAAGCTCCTCCTCGGCCTCAACGAACGCCAAATAGACAGCCGCAACGCTCGCGACAATGATGGTCAAGGTGCCGGTAAAGCAGATTATGCCCGCGATCGTCTTAGTCGAATCGAGCAAACCAGTCTCGGTAAGCATGTAGTTCCAATCATGAAAGCTGCCTTCGGCACCCGTAAAGCCGCTCGTCAGCACCAACTGCATAACGATCGCGTCCGAGGCGTAGACCCAGACATTTAGGATGCTCTGGCCCACCCACAATAGTACGATAGCAGCCGAGTAGTAACTCTTTTGCCATACGAAATAAGCTACAAAGGCCGCTGGGAAGATGACCTGAAGGATCGAGCCACCGGCGATACCCATAAATTCACCGAGCACGCGAAAGATCAGGTGTCCCGTCTCGTGAATGCCGAGATCGACATTGTCCAGAAAGCTCCCTTCCATCGGCGCCCACGCGATCGAAAGGAAGTAGATGCTAAGGATGGCAGCAAAGACGAGTTTTAGGTAGTTTGGCTTCAAATAAGCACCCTTCGAAATATTATACAGGCTGGCCCAGGTGTATTCAGTAACGAAACATCAAAACAATATCATCGTAATAATCAGCGTGTAGCAAAATCGCTGCGTGAGATGGCGTAAACGACGCACTCGAAACCATAATGGTGCTCGGACTTTTCATATTTCATCCCGCATTTTTCCATTATCCGCCACGAGCCGGTGTTGTCGGGGTGAGCGACCGCGACTATGCGGTCCAACCCGGCGGTCTCAAAGCCGTACCGCAGCCACGCCATCGCACATTCGTAACCAAAACCTTGTCGCCAGAACCGCTCCGAAAGATTGTACCCGACCTCGATCTCGCCGGTGTCTTCGAGGGGCTGCAGCCCGCTGGTCCCGATCTTTTCTCCCGTCGTTTTCAGCGTCATCGTACAGAAGCCGAAACCAAATTCCTCATGACACTGGATGTAAAAAGGCAGCCTGGCCTTAAGGGCCTCGGCGCTTTGCAGTTTTGGGCCGCCGAGGTAGCGGTTGACGGCCTCGGGCGCACGCATTTCGATCAGCCACGGCAGGTCCTCAGGCGTGATCTTGTTGATAATGAGACGTTCTGTTTCAAGCATGCAGCGGAATGTGGTGCGTGGCGAAAAGGACAACTACGGCACGTTTAATTATCGTTAAATTCGAAGAAAAGGACAAAATCTAATGACTTACTTAATCGAAGATCGAAGAGACTTTTTGAAGCAAGGCATCGCGGTCGCCATCGCGCTTCCGTTCCTGATAGGGTGTAGGGGCGATGTCGCCGCTCAGCGGAGTGAAACGGATATTATGGGCCGGATACGGAAGAATGCACGGCCCCCCGGGACCGAAGGCATGGGAGCGATCGACGTCCCGGGCGACGTTGCCTCGACCGCAACCCTGGCGACGGAAAAGGATGAGGGCGAGCCGATGATCATCTCGGGCACGGTGTTTCAGGCAGACGGCAAGACAGCTGCCCCGAACGTTCTGATCTATCTCTATCACACCGATATGTTCGGCATCTATGGCCGTGCCGGGCAGCATAAGCACGGCATATACCGAGGCTGGCTGCTGACCGACGCAAAGGGCCGTTATGAATTCCGGTCGATCAGGCCAGCTTCGTACCCGAACACCACATTTGCGGCGCACGTGCATATGACGATCACGGACGCGGACCATCGCGAAGACTGGATCGACTCGATCCTGTTCGAAGGCGACCGGTTCATAAGTGCACGCGAACGCGAAACAGCCGGCCGGCGAGGCGGCTTTGATCCGATCTTAAAACTCGAAAAGGGTGCGAACGGTATCCTGCGGGGTGTGCGGGACATCAAGATCGGTTAGCCGGATCATTTCGGATCACGGCGAAAGGCGTGAGATCTGCCAGGCATCGCCGTTCAGTTCATACACTATCCGGTCGTGCATTCGGCTCGCGCGGCCCTGCCAAAACTCCATCCGTACGGGTTTCACACGATAACCACCCCAGAATGGCGGACAGAGGATGTCCTGCCCCTTGAACAACGTGCTGATCTCGGTGACGCGATCAACGAGTTCCTGTCTTGAGGCCAGCGGCGAACTCTGTTTTGACGCCCACGCCGCTATCCGGCTTTCCAACGGCCGCGATGCAAAATAGGCTTGCGATTCCTCACGCCTGGTTCGCTCGGCCGTCCCGGCGATCATTATTTGCCGTTCAAGGTCGGGCCAGTAGAAATGGAGTGCGATGTTTGGGTTCTGTTCGAGGTCGGCGGCCTTTTTGCTTTCGTAATTTGTAAAGAAAACAAAGCCCTTTGCGTCGTAGCTCTTTAACAGCACGACCCTGGACGACGGGTGCCCGCCGGCATCGACGGTTGAGACGGTCATCGCCGTTGCGTCGAGCACTTGCGAGTTGAGAGCCTCGTTCAGCCACGCAGCGAATTGCACAAACGGGTCGGCATCGACCGAGGTCTGCGACAGCTCCCGCAACAGGTATTCGCGTCTTAATTCAGCCAGCTTGATCTCTTCCATCTTTCAGGGCTCGAACTTATGTACCAACAAACCGTCCTTTAGCTTCGGTTCGAACCATGTTGATTTGGGCGGCATGATCTCGTCCATGTCCGAGATGATGAGCATGTCGTCCATCGTCGTCGGATAGAGAGAAAACGCGACCTGCGCCCTGCCGTCGTCAACGCTTCGTTCGAGTTCGTCGGTACCGCGTGCGCCGCCGACAAACCCGATACGCGTGTCGATCGTAGGATCGGCGATACCAAGCACCGGTGCGAGCAGATAGTCCTGCAAGATGCTCACATCGAGGCTCTCGATCGGATCTGGCTCGCGAATGTACTCCATATTGGACCTTAGCTTATACCACTGCCCGTCCATATACATACAGATATCGCCGTGGCTTTGCGGAACCTTTTCGGTGGTCTCGGCCACGATGAAATTTTCATTCAGGCGTGAAAGGAAATCCTCTTTTGTCATCCCGTTGAGGTCTTTGACAACACGGTTATAGGGCAAGATCTTAAGATCCTCGGCGGGAAAGACGCCTGCGACAACGTAATTGTAATCTTCGTCAGTGCCGTGGCCCGTGTCCCGCTCACGCAGCTTATGGCGGGCCAGGTTTGCGCTCTCGACGCGGTGATGGCCGTCGGCGATGTAAAGCGCATCAACACTTGCAAATGCACTGGTCCAGGGTGCGGTTTCAGTTATCCGCCATACGCGCTGCCTTATACCGTCAGCACAAACGTAATCGTAGATCGCCTCGCCTATGACCGCGTCGGCGATCAGCGCGCGGATCTCATCGGTGTTGCGAAATGCAAGGAAGATCAACCCGGTCTGGGCGCCGACCGCCAGCAAGTGCTCAGTGCGGTCCTCGACCTTGTCGGGCCTTACGTTCTCGTGCTTTTTTATGATGCCCTGTTCGTATTCGTCCAGCGAACAGCAGCCGACAATGCCGGTCTGAGCGTGTTCGTCCGACGCCAGTTGGTAAACATAGAGCGCGTCGTCGCTGTCGGGTTGGTAGATACCATCAGCGATGAACCGGTCCATATTTTGCCTGGCACGTGCAAAGATCTCGGCATCGGACGGCTCAGAGCCCTCGGGAAAGTCGCCCTCAGCCCGCGTCACACGCAGAAAGCTGGACGGGTTTTGCTCGATAAAGGCGCGCACCTCTGCGCCGTGCACTATGTCATAGGGCATACATGATACCTGCTTTGCGTATGCCTCGGTTGGGCGCAAGGCTCGAAAAGGCTTGATTGTTGCCAAAACTGATTACTCCTGGTTATGTTGAAACTCCGGCGCGGTGTTTGGTTGAAACTCTGGTGCGGTATTGCCGTTTATGAGTTCATCGAGCCGGCGATTGCTCTCGTCCATGTCCCTGATCATCTGGTCGGCGTACCCGGGCTTGTCTATCTTCCAATCGCCGCCCTCGAGTACGAAGGGCACCGTCTCCCACGAACCGTACATGGTCTTTACCTCGAGCGTTGCTTTTTCGCCCTCGATCTTTTCGTTGCGATATTCGACCGTTGTCTGGGTTTCGCTAAACAGAGTTTCGCGTTTAATGATCTCCTCGATCGGCACGCCCTGGGCCTGCGCCTCCTGTTCGTGCATCTTGATCGTGGCGTCTGACAGCAGCGCCTTCATGCTCGCCGTGTCCTTTTGCTTTATCGCCTTGGTATATGTCTTAAAGGTTTCTAGCGGCGACGCCTGAACGCGCGCTCCGCACGCAACGGCCGCGGCGACGAAGGAAAGTAACAGAATTGTTGACCAAATACGCATTTTACAGATACCTTGGAACATGCTTTCAAAAACAATAAGTATATCGTAAAAGCAGGGAGCCAAAAACGAATGGAACGCAAAATACTCGACGCAACCGAATTGTCCGAGGTACTGAACTCGCTCGACGGGTGGACGGCGGACGGAAAGCTGCTCAAGAAAAGCCGCAAGTTCCCCGACTTTGCCGCAAGCCTCGCCTACGTCAACCGCATAGCCGAACTCGCTGAGGCCGCCGATCATCACCCCGACATCACCTTCGGCTGGGGCTACGCCGTCCTCGCCCTGACAACCCACGACCGCGGCGGCATTACCGACGTCGACATCGCCTTGGCCAGAAAGATCGATCAGGTTTCTAGTTCGTAGTTTCTAGTTCCTGGTTTCAAGTCGTTTTGAGTCCCTGCTTTAGCAGGCTTCCCCAGTTCCGCCACCACTGTACGCGACCAAACAGAGCCGACACGGCGATCACATTATCATTATCCTGTAGGGAAATTCGAGGATAAGGAGACAAAAACTATGTCAGTACCAAACAAAGACGAAATGGAAGGCAAATGGGAAAAGGCAAAGGGCTGGGTAAAGGACACGGCGGGT
>JBBQGO010000013.1:0-14759 GCA_038323125.1 Pyrinomonadales bacterium | reverse complement strand
AGCATTCTTTTAAGCAGTCTCGCACTTTCCGGCTTTTCCGGACTGACGGCCTACGCCCAAACCGCTGATGCCCAGATCGCTCTACAGCGGGGGTATCGTACGGGTTACTCCGACGGTTACATGGCGGGTTATAGAGACACTATCGACAGCGTCGCTAAGAACTATTCGAGACATTCGGATTATTCGAAGGCCAACCGGGCGTTCAATAAGGAGTATGGCGAGGTCGAAGTTTATCGTGACGGATACCAACAAGGGTTCGAATCCGGGTACGACACTGGCTATGAGAGACGCTCATTCGAATCGAGTCTGCCGACCGGACTGCAAAAGAGGGGTGCAGTCAACACCACCATCGTGGAAGATGTTGTCTCGGTCAACAACACCAGCCTCGAGGCGGTCGTAACTGACGAAAATACGAGTGGTAACCAACCGGAGCCTCTCAGGGAACCGACTTACAGATCCAACGGTAATGCAGTAATTATCATCCCTCGGGACACCGACCTGATCCTCGAGCTGCAGCAGGATCTCAGTACCCAGAATACGCGTGAGGGCGAGCGATTCACGGCAAAGATCGTTTCTCCGTCAGAGATCGCCGGGGCCATCGTCGAAGGCCGCATTAGCAAGGTGCGAAAAGCTGGTAAATTAAAACGACGGTCCGAACTGCTCTTGTCATTTGACCGAATAGTTCTCGACAATGACCGATGGAGCAACTTCAGCGCTGTTCTTACCGAGGTCATGCCGATCAAAGGTGACAATGTCAGCCGTGTCGATATCGAAGGCACGGCCGTCGGCAAGAGCTCGTTCAAGCAGGATATTACCAAGGTCGGCAGTGCGACCGGCGCCGGGCTTGTAACAGGTGCTATTGTGGGCGGGCCAGTTGGAGCTGCCGTCGGTGCGGGACTCGGTGCGGCCTTCGGGGTCGGTGCGGTCGTGATAGAACGCGGCAAGCATATACGTCTTGATCGCAACCAACAACTTAGGATCAAGACCGCATACGAAACACAGATCCGGTAATTACTTAAATTAAGTATCACAAGCCGCGACCTCCGCTCTGTCCCAATGATGTTGGACGGACCACTTTTGCGTGGAATGGCTGGGAGCCTCCTTCTTTTTGCAGGTCCGTCTATCCGTTTCGAAAGCATGGCTTGTGTAGAAAAAGACGTTTGGGTAGTATTAAGGTTTGGCAATACACTAGATCAAAGAGATATATACGACAATGAGTACAGCAACAGAATCGACAGCTGCAACCTCCGGGCTTCGTGGTGTGGTGGCGGCGCAAAGCGCAATAGGTGATGTAGACGGTGATAAAGGCGTTCTGATTTATCAGGGCTACGATATCCATGATCTGGCCGAACACTCGACTTTCGAGGAGGTAGTGTACCTGCTCTGGAACGGACGTCTTCCTACTTCGGGTGACTTAGGAGCGTTGACCGATAAGTTCCGTGCTAACTACGAAGCGCCAGCTGATGTCATCGAGTTTATGAATGGGTTTCCAAAAGACGCCGATCCGATGGATGTTCTCCGGACAGCGGTATCTTCACTGGATTTTTACGATAAGGTTGGTCATGGCACCGAACGCGAACCGGCCCTTCAGGCAGCTATCAAGCTGACAGCACAAATTGGAACGATCGCAGCCGCATGGGACCGAATCAGAAATGACAAGGATGTGATCGCCCCGGACAAGAACCTGAGCATTGCTGAAAACTTTCTTTACATGCTTCGCGGTGAGCGGCCTGACGCCGACGAGGCGCGGATGTTTGATGTGTGCCTGATCCTGCATGCTGATCACGAACTCAATGCATCCACATTTACCACCCGTGTTGTCGCCGGCACATTGGCTGATATGTATGGCGCGGTCACAGCCGGTATAGCTGCTTTAGCCGGTCCCCTCCACGGTGGTGCAAATACCAATGTTATGAAAATGCTCGTCGAGATCGGTGATCTCGATTCGGTTGACGGTTGGGTGGACAAGGCCCTCGAAGAAAAGCGTAAGATCATGGGCATTGGGCACGCCGTTTACAAGACCGAAGATCCGCGTGCAACCTGGCTTCGTAAGTATTCGCGTCAAATGGCGGAGAAGAAAGGCGAGACAAAGTGGTTTGAAATGTCGCAACGCATCGAACATCTCATGCACGAAAAGAAAGGAATGTTTCCGAATGTCGACTTTTATTCAGCATCGACCTACTATCTGATGGGCATACCGCTTGATCTTTTCACACCTATCTTCGCGGTTAGCCGTATCTCAGGCTGGACGGGGCACATTCTTGAACAGTACGGACACAACAAGCTCATCCGCCCGCGTGCCGAGTACATCGGAGCCCGCGAACAAAAGTACGTCGCCATCGGCGATCGTTAACATCTCAGGCAGGAAGTAAATGTGAAAAGGGCAAGAGACGGGAACTCCCTCTTTTGCCTTTTTTGTTAGTTACTTGTGCCTATGAACAAGGGGCATGACAGTATGGATATGAACGCACCCATCGCAAAAAAGGAACCTAAAGTACTAAACATTCATGGCCATGAGCTGATCGATAATTACGCATGGATGCGCGATCGAAACGATCAAAAGGATCCGGCGGTAATAGAACATTTAAACGCAGAGACCGCCTACACGGAAAGTTTTATGGACAGGCATAAAGCGTTCGAGAACGACCTGTACGGGGAGATGCTGGGCCGGATCAAACAGACCGACGTAAGCGTTCCTTACCGATCTGGCAGCTACTGGTATTTCTCCATGACCGAGGAACGCAAGCAATATCCGACGATCCTGCGAAGCCGAACAATGGATGGACTGGACCCCGAGGTCTTGCTCGATCAAAACAAGATGGCCGAGGGGTATGAGTACTTTTCTGTCTCAAACTTTGAGCCGAGCGATGACGGCCGGTTTCTGGCCTTTGCAACCGACGTAACCGGGTATCGGCAATACACTCTGCAGGTCAAAGACCTAAGAACCTCCGAGCTTCTGCCTCTGCGTATTGAACGCGTTACCTCGGTTGAATGGTCGCCCGATGGAAAATATCTGTTCTATGGCCAGGAGGACGCTGTCTCAAAGCGCACCGATAAGATATACCGGCATAAGCTCGGAAGCAGCGAAGCTGACACAAAGGTCTTTGTAGAGAAAGATGTTCGATTCCGCATCGACATCAGCCGTTCTCGTGATCGGAATATGTATTTCGTAGGTTCGTACGCAAAGACCATGACTGAGCTCTGGTTCTTGCCGGCATCAGACACTCTCGGAGAATTAAGGGTCATTGCTCCGCGACGCGAGGGTCACGAGTACACTGCGGATTTCAACGATGGCGACTTTTATTTCGTAACAAATAAAGATGCAGAGAATTTCAAGGTTATGCGAGCCTCTGGTGAGCATCCGGACGAAACGAAATGGGTCGATTTCATTTCGCATCAGCCATCGATCAAGATCGAGAACATCGACTTCTTTAAGGGCTACGCTGTCATTTCCGAACTCGAAAACGGCCTGGAATACCTCAAGATCCTTGACCTAAATACCGGCGATCTGCCTGTACGTGTCCCGACGCCTGAGAGTGTCTATACGATGGCTCTGGCGAATAATCCGAGTTATGATCTGCCTGGTGTTCGCTATTCGTATTCTTCGATGATCACGCCCAACTCCACCTATGAGTACGATTTCAAAACTGGAGCAAGCAAGCTTTTAAAACAGCAGGAGATCCCGAGCGGATACGACAAAACACAATACGAGACCGAGCGGGTTTGGGCCGTCGCGCGAGATGGCGTCGAGGTTCCGATCTCCCTAATGATGAAAAAGGGGACGAAGCTGGATGGAAAAGCCCCGATGCTCTTATACGCATACGGGTCTTACGGCTTTTCAATGACACCAAACTTCTCAACTGCCCGGCTAAGTCTCGTGGATCGTGGAATGATCTACGCGATCGCCCACATCCGAGGCGGCGGCGAGTTAGGGGAGCATTGGCGCCAAGAAGGCCGGATGTTCAAAAAACTTACCACCTTTAATGATTTCATTGACTCGGCCAAATGGCTTGTATCGAACAAATACACCTCGCCCGACCGGCTCGTGATCCAGGGAGGCAGTGCGGGCGGCCTGCTTGTCGGCGCAGTGGCGAATATGTCGCCTGAGACCTTTCATGCCGCGATCGCTCAGGTTCCTTTCGTCGATGTAATGAATACGATGCTTGACGAGTCGCTCCCTTTGACCACCGAGGAGTGGATCGAGTGGGGAAACCCGAATGAAAAGCCCGCGTGGGACTATATGATCCAGTACTCGCCGTATGAGAATGTCAGGCCGCAAAATTATCCCAACATGCTGATCGAGATATCGTTAAATGACAGCCAGGTGCCTTATTGGGAAGGTGCCAAACTGGCTGCAAAGATACGCGAACTCAAGACCAATGAAAGCGTCATCCTGTTAAAGACCAATATGGGGGCGGGGCATGGAGGGGCGTCCGGCCGTTATGATCGCCTTAAAGAGATCGCTTTCTCTTATGCATACGCCTTAACGCAGGTCGACATCACTTCCTGATGGACCTGCCATTCACCATTCAATTTGACCAGGACGATCTGTCAAATTGACATAGTGTCCCTTCACGAACACACTGCGAGCAAGCCTTTTCTCCACGCAACATACGTATGTTACCGGCATGCGATGGCTTCCCCGATCTTCGGCACGGACATTGCGACGGACTGGCACGGATGAACGAACGGAACCAAAAAAGGGACCATCACTGTGCAATAAGATTTATGTTGTAAAATAATCAAAGTTTAAACTATAATTATTTGGGTCGTCGTTCAGTGCGGCCGACCATCACGCTCACCGAATTCACGTCCGTTTCCGAACCCTGCCTAAAAAGTTCATCTCTAAGTCTTGAGAATGCTATCAAAGGACAAATCAATTAATCTCTTCGTCGCCATTCTGACGCCGTTCGCTCTCGCGTCCGCTGCCTGGGCGGTCACAGGACTCACCGCCGAACGGATCGACGCCGGGGTCGTGAGCCTGGCCCTTCTCACCGTCTTTTGCAGCTGCTATCTTCGTATCCCGCTTCCACGGGTCAACTTTACACTCTCGGTATCTGAGGGTTTGATCATTTTGTCCCTGCTGCTCTACGGCGCTGAGATCGCCCTCTTGCTGGCGATGATAGAGGCAGCCTTCGCATCAATAATCATTCTCCGTCACGGCTATTCGATCAAGTCGAAAACGATCCTGCTGAACATATATTTTGCCGCGATCGGAGTATTCGTGACTGCCTGGGTCGTCGGGTTTATCTTTGGGCCTACCGACGTGATCCTTCAGCGCAACGACGTAACCAGCTTTGTCTGGCTCGTAGCCGTAATGACCATGTTGTTGTTCGCAGTAAACTCGTCGTTCGGGGCGGTGTACTCGTCCATTGAGAAGGAACTACGATTCGGAACCGTTTGGTTCAGAAACGGTTTCAGGCTTGTCGTCTCTTACATTTTTGGGGCAATAGTCGCGGGTCTATTGTTCAAGGCCTCTTTGGAGATCAGCATTGTACTGCTGACCGCCTTGATCGGAACGCTTGGGGTACTCTACATCGCGTTTCGGCGGATCGCTGTCAGCGTGGGAAATAAGGTGGCCGATGCAACACGGTTTGAACGCGAGCGGGCCCAGCAGGCCGAGGATCAGGTGCAAGAGCTTGAACATTATGTCGCGGAACTCGAGCGTAGCGGCGAAGCTCTACAACAGAGTCATGAAAATTTCCGGCATGCCGCCTATCACGATGCCCTAACTGGATTGCCCAACCGCAATTATTTCATCGACACGCTAAAGGGCCTGCTCCAGCAAAGCAGGGAAAACGCCGAGAGCAATTTCGCGGTCTTGTTTCTTGATCTCAAAAGCTTTAAGACCATTAACGATAGTCTCGGCCACTCGATGGGCGACCGGCTTGTAAAGAACGTAGCAAAGCGCTTATCGGGAATGATCCGCGAGGACGATATGGTCGGGCGATTCAGCGGGGATAAATTCGGGATCATCCTTACGGATCTGCTGAGCCGCGAAGAGGCTACAAGCTTTGCTGACCGCTTGGCAAAACGCCTGAGCGAGCCCTATACATTAGATGGACGGCAGGTCTTTACAAGTGCCAAGATCGGCATCGCCTACGGCAATTCCAAATATCCGGAAGCAGAAGACATTTTGCGTGACGCGGACATCGCAATGTACTACGCAAAGGACAATGAAGAAAATTACGTTATCTTTGACCAAAAGATGCATATCCGGGCTGTAACCCGTCTTCAATTGGAAACAGACCTACGGTTCGCGATCGAACGCAACGAATTCGAATTGTTCTACCAACCGATCATTGGACTTGAAACTGCATCGCTCGAAGGCTTTGAGGCTCTCGTACGATGGAACCACCCTCAGCGAGGCCTTGTCCCCCCCAACGAATTTATCCCTATTAGCGAGAGTACCGGCCTGATAATACCGATGACGGTACAGATCCTGCATTCGGCCTGTTCCCAGGTGGTGAAATGGCAGGAGGCGTCGAAGGCCGCCAAGCCGCTAAGCGTCGCCGTAAATCTATCAGGCAAGCATTTCGGCCATCCGGCGTTGGTTGAGCAGATCAAGACTGTGATCGCGGAGACGGGAATTGACCCTGCAAGCCTCAAACTCGAGCTTACGGAAAGCGCAGTTATGGAGAACGCTGAAACGGCCATCCTCATGCTCAAGCAGATCAAGGAGACAGGCGTTCAAATAAGTATTGACGACTTTGGTACCGGGTATTCGAGCCTGAGCTATCTCCATAGGTTTCCGATCGACTTATTAAAAGTTGACCGCTCGTTTGTGAGTGCGATGGAGGAAAATTCGGAAAACGGAGAGATCGTTCGGACGGTCATTGCACTGGCCAAAGCTCTTAATCTGAAGGTGGTCGCCGAAGGCATCGAGAGCATTCATCAGTTTCATCAACTGCGAATTTTGGGATGCGAATACGGACAAGGCTACCTATTCTCTAAGCCCCTGCCGGTTGCGGACATTGAGCGGCTCCTCGAAGATAACACTCGGTGGCAGAGCATATTGCCGCAAATGAACCATAACATCATGCCCGTCGCTCAGGACCTGCCCCTGCTCAGACTCGCCCAATAATAACCGGACCTAGCCCGCATAAACCTTCGGCCGTTCGGCCAGCGGATACGCTGATTCATAGCTGTGGCCAAGGTCCAATAGCAGTTTCTCAGACCAAAAGTTTCCAACGAGTTGAACCCCTATGGGCAGCCCGTCCACGGACAGGCCGCACGGTACGCTGATCGCAGGCGTGCCGGCCAGATTGGCTGAGACCGTGTAAATATCGCTCAGATACATTGCTAACGGATCCTCGACCCGTTCTCCGATCTTAAATGCAACAGATGGCGATGTCGGGGTCAGGATAGCATCACATTTTTCGAATGCAGTTCCATAATCACGTTTGATAAGCGCCCGGACCTTCTGCGCCTTGGAGTAGTATGCGTCGTAATAACCGCTCGACAGCACATAGGTCCCGAGCATTATGCGCCGCTTTACCTCAGCGCCGAAGCCCTCTTCGCGAGTCCTGGAATACATCTGACGCAACTCATCTGCACCCTCAGCACGAAAACCATACCTGACACCGTCGTAGCGGGCGAGGTTTGACGACGCCTCGGCCGTCGCGATGATGTAATAAACGGCGATGCCGTATTTCGCGTGAGGAAGAGAGACGTCGACGATACGGGCCCCCAATGACTCAAAATTCTTGATCGCCGCCTCTACCTTGTCGCGAACATCATCATCGAGGCCCTCACTAAACAGATCCCGGGGGACACCTATCGTTGATCCCGCTATTTTGCTCGTAAGCTCTGCGGCATAATCCGGAACCGGAATATCAGCGGAAGTCGAATCCATCGGGTCGCGGCCAGCTATAACACCGAGAACGTCGGCAACATAGCGTGAGGTCTGTCCGAAGATGCCTATTCCGTCCAGCGAGGACGCAAATGCGACGAGACCATAGCGCGAGATGCGGCCGTAGGTGGGTTTGATCCCGACGATGCCGCATAGCGCCGCCGGCTGGCGTACGGAACCGCCCGTTTCCGATCCCAACGCTGCGCGAACCATCCCGGATGCAACCGCTGCGGCCGAACCGCCGGAACTGCCGCCGGGTACGCGGTCGGTGTCCCAAGGGTTACGCACTACTCCGAACGCCGACGATTCATTTGATGAGCCCATAGCAAACTCATCCATGTTCGTTTTGCCGATCACTACCGCTCCCGCGGCATTTAGCCGTGAGATGGCCGTCGCGTCATACTGCGCCTTATAGTTATGCAGGATGTGCGAGCCGCAGGTTGTCTGCAGGCCCTTCGTGCAAATATTGTCCTTGACGGCTATAGCGAGGCCGTTCAATGGTGTGGAACCTCCGGCCGCGTCGAGTTCGGCAGCACGGGCGGTGGCATGCTCGCGTTCGATCGAGAGAAAGGCATTTAACTGAGGATCAAGTTTTTCGGCGTTGGCGAGCGCCGTTTCGATGCTTGAGTTGATCGACATAATGTTTTAACCGGTTACCTTGTTTATCAGCCAACGATCTCCGACCTTGACTGCCTCAACCCGCACTTCCTTTTGCTCACTCTCATCGTCATTTTTCCACAAAAGCAGAATCTGAAGCGTGGCTTTATCGACCGATTGCGAGGTGCAGACGCCGACTCTAAAAGCTTTTGGATAGTTATCAGTGGCGGTGAAATAATCGACCGCCGTACCATCGGACGCTTTAATCGTTGCGAGCAGATCGCTCGTCAAATATGCAGACCTTGCCTCGGCATTCTCGATCGTCGGCTGCATGTCGCTGCCAAAATGAAATGAGTAGAAGCGCTTTACCGCATCCCGCGCCGCTGCACATTCAGGCCGCTCCAACCTCGGAACACTACATGCCGTCTGGCAGAGAGCGGCGAGAATGACAAACACAGCAAATGAGGAGCTCCGTTCGGCAAATGACCTAAAACGAGTGACGTCGTCCCTCACAATACCTTAGGAACCTGAAAGTGCCCGCTAACGCTTGACGGAGCCTGGTCGAGAGCCGCCTGTTGGCCGAGCGATCCGGCGGGAACGTCCTCGCGGATCGTTATTGTCGCCTCGCCCTCAACCGTTAGGCCGCCGAGCATCGGTTCGATATCGGCCGTGTCGATCTCGCTGAGCTGTTCTACGTATTTGACGATCTCGGCCATCTGCGGCGTATAAAGTTCGACCTCGGCGTCCGAGATCTCGAGATGGGCAAGTTTTGCGACCTTTCGTATGTCCATTTATTTTAGCTTCTTCTGGCGTGCCAGATAGCTGGCGGCCGTGCTTATAAATTGCTCACGCAATGAAGGATCGGCGATCGACCCTGCTGCCTTTGCGAGAGAAGGATCGATAGCGACCGGCTTCAAGCCTTCCTTGTCCTTGCGGGCCTCCGGTTCGTTATTCTTCTTGACTGCCCCGGCGTCGATAACAAATTCGATAAAGGTGATAGTGCCCTGGCCCAGTTGATGGTTAAGTTTGACCAGCATCTGCGGGCTCAGGTCCTCGAGATGTCGGCGCCATGTTTCGTCGGCAACGGCGACTTTCAGGCGATCTTCAAAAAACTGGAGGGCCGCAGTGCGTTCGCTGAGCAGCTCGCCGGCACACTTTTTCCACGCGGCGAAAACCATCGCTTCTTCGATCTCTGCGTTGTGCCCGAGACTGCTCAAAACAGCCGGGATCGCACCAAAAAGCCTCTCCATTTGTGATTTACCGACAATCAACTATCATTTTAGACGACATTACAGGTAAATGCGAAAAGCACCAAAATAGATGATCAACCTTCCAAAACTAGTGCTTGCATCGGGCAGTCCACGTCGCGCCGAGATCCTGTCCGCTGTCGGGTGGGATTTTACAAAACGGGTCGCCGATATCGACGAAAGTGAACGCGCCGGCGAATCGGCCGAAGATTACGTTGTTCGGCTTGCCGGGGAAAAGGCTTTGGCAGTCGCAGCCGGCCACCCGGACGAGATCGTGCTTGGTGCCGACACGACGGTCGTCATCGACGGACGAACGCTCGGCAAGCCGCTGGACCTAAATGACGCCAGGCGCATGTTGAAGATGTTGTCGGGCGGTTGGCACAAAGTGTTGACCGGGATCGCTGTCGTTAAGAACGGAACCGCAAACACCGGGATCCAGAGTACAGGCGTAAAATTTGCAACGATGAGCGATGCGGAGATCGACTATCTTGCGACACACGGCGATCCGCTCGACAAGGCAGGCGCCTACGCTGTCCAGGCACAGGCCGCGCTCTTTATCGAATGCATCGACGGCGACTACTGGAACGTAGTCGGGCTGCCGGTCAGCCTTGTTTATGAGCTAATAATGAAAAAGCCCGGCGAGTAAGCCGGGCCGGTTTGATTTACAGGGCTGCGTCGATGGCCCTTGAGAGGTGGATCGTAATATCGTACTTAGGATCGATACCGCCAAATGGCTCACCGATCTGCCTTCCGCTTTTATCAAGTATTACAAACGAAGGGACCTGATCGATACCGTATAACTTTAGGGTCGCGGAGCCATCCGGATCGCGAAGCACCGTCGCCGCCAGCTTATTGGTAAACGCAAACTTGCTGATGTCGTCATTGGTCGCAAAATTCTTCGACTTTGCAGTGGAGGAGTCAGTTGCGACAAAGTAAAAAACGACATTTTTGCCGGCATACCTCTTTGCGAGAATGTTCGTGAAGTCTGCCTGCTTAGCGGACAGCGGCAGCCAGCTTGCACCGACCGCGAGAACCACTACTTTCCCTGACTGGCCGCCCACATTGACGCGTGAACCATCCAATGATGTCAAATTAACCTGAGCAGATGCAGCAAATGCGAACGCGAGCGTCAAACTCGCTGCAGTTATGAATGATTTTAGTGTTTTCATACATTTAAGAAATGCCTTATACGGGCCATTTCACTAATTTAGATGCAAATTTGGGGCCGTGTTACTGCTTTCTGTTCAAAACGACATTGTCGATCAAGCGGATATCACCAAATGCCACGGCGATAACGATCAAAGCTTCTGTTTCGCCCATTCTTTCAATAGGCTGCAGCGATTCACGGTCAACCACCGAGATGTAATCAATAACTGCCGCCGGCTCGGACTCGACCCGCGAACGGACGATCCGCGTCAGTTCTGCGGCATTTCGTTCGCCCTTCTTGAACTGCATTTTCGCGGCCCGCAGGGCATCGATGATAATACCCGCCTTACTGCGGTCGTCGGCCGACAACAGCTGATTACGCGACGAAAGGGCCATTCCCGAATCCTCACGGACCGTCGGGACGACGACGATCTCGGTCTCGAAACCGAGATCACGCGTCATTCGTTTGATAACCGCGACCTGCTGGGCGTCCTTTTGGCCAAAAAAGGCATGATCGGGACGCACAGAATTGAACAATATCGTCACTACGGTGGTGACACCGCGAAAATGCCCGGGGCGCGATGCCCCCTCGAGCGTCTCCGTCAGGCCCTCAACGTCGACGTAGGTCGCAAAGCCTTCGGGATACATCTCATGCACCTCGGGCACGAACACGTAATCGACCTCGTACTCGGCAAGCATTGCGGTATCTGCGGTCAGATCACGCGGATACGACTCCAAGTCCGATCGCTGGTCAAATTGTTTAGGGTTTACAAAAATCGAAACGATGACCACGTCGCACATCTGCCGGGCTACTTTCACCAGGGCGATATGCCCCTCGTGAAGAGC
Source organism: Pyrinomonadales bacterium (assembly GCA_038323125.1). Classification (GTDB taxonomy): domain Bacteria; phylum Acidobacteriota; class Blastocatellia; order Pyrinomonadales; family Pyrinomonadaceae; genus OLB17. The sequence goes on along the minus strand of JBBQGO010000013.1, from coordinate 3,071 downwards.
CCCCATGGTCGGAACCAGCCCGACGGTCTTGGCCTCGCGCCGCAATTTGCGGGCGATGGATGACATTCGCTGGCGTCGGTTAATGATCTCCATTCAATGATCTGATAGGTCCTAATCCCGGCTATCCGGCCGACATCTCCTTCTTTGTCTCGGCGGTCAACCCATATGATTCCTGCTCGTTCGGATAGGCACCTGATTTTACATCGGCGGTCCAGCTTTGTATCGCCTCGGTCATCACATGTCGCATATTTGCATATTGCCGAACGAAACGCGGCTGCCGGCCAAATGTCATCCCGACGAGATCGTGGAGCACGAGCACCTGAATATCGCAGTCGAGCCCGGCACCGATGCCGATAGTGGACATTTCGAGTTCGGCAGTGATCATCGCTGCGACCTCGCGGGGAACGAGTTCGAGCACTACAGCGAAGGCCCCCGCATCCTCGAGCATTTTTGCGTCTTCGATCAGGAGCCGGGCATGTTCCGCCGTACGGCCCTGAACGCGGTAACCGCCCATTTTGTAGACCGATTGCGGCGTCAATCCTATATGGGCGACGACCGGGATCTCTTCGCTGACCAGGCGTTTAACCAGATCGACACGGTTACGGCCCCCTTCGAGCTTTACAGCCTCGGCGCCGCCGTATTTCATCAATCGGAGGGCATTCTTTACGCTCTCATCCTCATTGATATGATAGGTGCCGAACGGCATATCAGCGATCACCATCGCCCGTTCTGTGCCTCGCTTTACTGCAATGCAGGCGGACGTTATCTCGTCGAGCGAGACCGGGATCGTGTTGCCATACCCGTGTATGACATTTCCGATGCTGTCGCCGACCAGTATCATGTCGACACCCGCTTCATCAACGATGCGTGCGGTCGGGTAATCGTAGGCTGTCAGGCAGACCAGCTTTTCCCCATTCTCTTTTGCAGCCCGGATCGCGGGCAGGTAAACTTTGCCCTCTTTGTCAGGTTGGAGATATGCCATAAAATTGACCTCAAGTCTAGTCTTTTACAGTGGTTTAGTCTAGCTATTGGCGGCTAGCTCATTAGAGTGGCGGCCGTTCGGATTCCAACGTTTGGCCTCGCACATGTCCTCGCATCCGGCCAGAAGGTCAGACATACTCTTATGCAGGACGGGGTGGATAAGAGCGGGTGCGATCTCGGAGAGCGGGCAGAGGACAAATTTGCGCAGATGCATCCGCGGGTGGGGAAGTGTGAGAAGCTCGGTGTGCATTCGCGTCTCGCCAAAAACCAGCAGGTCGAGGTCGACGGTCCGGGGCTTGTTCAACGATTTGTCTTTGCGGCCTAGCAGGTACTCAATACGCAGCAGGCGAGCGAGCATCTGTGTCGCACTAACGCTCGTAACGTGGATCTCGGCAACCATATTCAGAAAGTTTACGTCGCTCTCGATATCGACGGGCTCCGTCTCATAGATCGCCGACAGCTTATGCACATTAAAACTCGCTTCCATAAGGCCGCGCACAGCCATAAGCAAGTTGCCGGCCCGGTCGCCCAGGTTCGAACCTAACCCAACATATGCGATTGTGTGTTCGGAGTTCACGTGATGATTACAGTTTAGTAAATAGATCAATCGGACGCCATTGTCAACGTTTCGAGTGAGTTAGGGCCGCGACTGAAGGGCCGCTGTCCCGTTCAAACGTGCTTCGAAATCGATGATCTAAGAAAGGGGAGATCGGTTGGCCGGCATTTTATACCGATCCGTGCCAAAAGGAGGTTTTCGTGATTTTTCAGGCTCATTTTCTTCGCGACCGGGCATTGCTCCTTCGCGAAAAAGTCAAGCCCGCTAGCGAAAAAGTTAAGATCCTTCGCGTTAAACCTGAGATTTATCGCGAAAGATCGGCCGCGTTAAGCAGAAGTGGGAAAATCTTCGCGAACAATGGAACATCTTTCGCGAAGAGAGCGAGATAGTTAACGATCAATATGAGCAGCGTGACGAACGATAAGGACAAAATTGCGAAGAATATCAGCGCTTTCGTGAACACCCAGATCATGATTCCGACCTTTTTCTCTTATTCTCGTAATGTCTTCAGGGCTTTGCGGGAAAAAATGCAATGGCTCGCAGGTGAGTTGGCGAAACATCGAAAACACCCTGACCTGCTCCCCTAAAATTACCCCAGATGGAAAGCAAGAATCAATTAATATTGGAGGAGGTTCTTGTTATGAAAAAGAGACATACAGAGGAGCAGATCGTTGGGATCTTGCGTGGGGCTGAGGCGAGCGGTAAGGCGGTTAGGGAGTATTGCCGTGAGAAGGGAGTCCATGAGACGACGTTTTACGCGTGGAAAAAGCGATACGGGTCGATGGACGTTGATGAGGTGAGGGAGTATCGGACCCTGATCCATGAGAATGCCCGATTGAAGCGGCTGCTGGCCGAGCGCGATCTGGATATCGACGCGATGAAGAAGGTTCTAAAAAAAAGTGGTAGGGGTGGCGGGGCGGAAAGAGGCGGCAGGCGTGATGATCACACAGGGATTGAGCGAGCGGCGTGCGTGCGGCCTGTTGGGGCTGGGGAGAAAGAGCTTTCGATACGAAGCAGTGAAGCGGGACGGGCAGGAGCGCATTATCGAGCGGATAGTGGAATTGGCGATGAAGTATCCGAGGTTCGGTTATCGGAGGGTATGGGCGATGCTGGTAAGGGCTGGAGAGGTGATCAACCGCAAGCGTGTATACCGGCTGTGGAAGGTTCTGAATTTGGCCTTGGCAAGGAAGAGGCCGAAGAGAAAAAGGCCGGCTGTATCGCAGCAGAACTGGCCTGTGGCCAACCGAGCGAATCATGTCTGGACGTACGATTTCGTATTTGACCAGGTGGTGTCGGGGCGAAAACTGAAGATGCTGACTTTAGTCGACGAATACACACGCGAATGCCTCGCGGTGCATGTGGCACAAAGCATAACGGCAGCAGATGTGCGGCGTATTCTGGAAAGGGTTTGTTACGAGCGGGGTTATCCGGCTTGGATCCGGTCCGACAACGGAAGCGAGTTCATCGCCGCTTCGGTCGGCGAATGGCTGGCGGCAAATAATATAAAGCCGCTGTTCATCGAGCCGGGCAAACC
>JBBQGO010000012.1:0-15150 GCA_038323125.1 Pyrinomonadales bacterium | reverse complement strand
CCGGTGATAAGGACGTCTGGATCAAGCGGATGAAAGATTGGCAGAAGACAGGTGACTATCACCAGCTCGGCGATGTGATCAAGGCGGATTGGGCGTGGGAAGGCGCCGAGACCGTCGCCAAAGTGATGGCCATCATGGGTTGGCGAATCTCAGAGAGCGAAACGATGCCGTCGTGGCTCACTACGTCGCGATTTGCAAACCTCGAACGCGGCAACACAAAGGAAGTTCCGCAGGAAGATTGATCGCCGGACACATCCTGATACCAAGCGGCCGCAGCCTTCCCGGCGGCCGCTTTTTTATTGTCTCGTCGGGTGTGTAGGGTTTACTATTTGAAGTATCAAAAAATATGCGTCCCGAAATAGGAAATAGAGTTATCTGGATACTTTTGCTGTTCGCCTGTGCGTCGATCGCGGGTGACAGGCAGGCGGCGCAGCACGTTGAGGGGCCGACATCGGACGCAGCGCTGAATGCCCTAGTCCCGACGCACGCCACTGCGGCTGCGTTCGCGTCTTCTCATAAGGTAAGCAGTTTTGAGGGTGCCGTACCCGCGACGGCTCGCGAGCGTAACGAAGCGAAGCTTCGAGTTCGCAACATCGGCCGCGACACCCATGATGGCGCCCAGGCGCCGAACGCCGCCGGCGACGCCGCCGCCATTCCTGCCCGCCCGTCTGGGAACGCAATGCCAGAGGCATTTCTATCGTTTGACGGCCTGTCCAATTTTGACAACATCGACGCATACACTGCCGTAATACTGCCACCGGATATGATCGGCGATGTCGGCCCGGCTCACTATGTCCAGGCCGTCAATGCTTTGGTCCGCATTTATGATAAAAGCGGAGGAGCGCTGACCCCGCCTTTTAAGATGAGCCAGCTTTTCGCCCCGCTTGGGACACCCTGCTCGTCGCGAGACGATGGTGAACCGGTGGTGCTCTACGATCCGCTCGCCGACCGCTGGCTGCTCAGCCAGTATTGCAACAACTTTCCGCCATACCGTCAGATGATCGCGATCTCAAAGACCGGCGACCCCACTGGCGACTATCACCTGTACGAATTTGTGATGCCGAATAACAGGATCAACGACCTTGCGAAATTCGGCGTATGGACCGACGGTTACTATATGTCCACCGAGGAGTTTACGGGTGCCGATTTTACCCATATGGGCGCATTTGCGTTTGACCGCACCCGGATGCTGGCGGGCGACCCGGCGGCTGCGTACATATATTTTGCCCGCCCTGCGACGACAGCCCCGGACAGGCTCGGAAACCTGCTCCCGGCCGACCTCGACGGCCTCCGTCCGCCGCCCGCGGGTGCCCCGAACGTGTTTATTGGCTACACCGCCACCGAATATGGCGACGTTCAGGACGCGTTGCTGCTGTTTGATTTTCATGCCGATTTTGCCGAACCCGCGGCATCGACGTTTATCGAGCGGCCCGAGAGCCCGCTGGCCGTAGCCGCGTTTGATCCGACCAGCCCGCCAGGGCGTACGGACATTACCCAGCCGGCACCCGGGGATAAGCTCGACGCAAACAGCGATCGGCTCAACTATCGAGCCGCCTATCGCAATCTCGGCGATACCGAGTCGATCGTCCTAAACCAGACTGTCCGGATGGCGTCCGACCCCTACCGTGCAGGCGTCCGCCTCTACGAACTCAGGCGCACGGGTGCGGAGTTTGCGGTCGCCGAGCAATCGACGATCGGCGATGCAGTCTCGTCCCGCTGGATCGGGAGCGCCGCACAGGACCATCAGGGCAATATCGCTGTTGGCTACAATTTCGTCACTGATATCAAACAACCCTCTATACGTTACGCCGGAAGGTTGGCGGGCGATCCGGCCGGGACCATTCGCAACGAAGCTACGCTGATCGACGGAACGGGTGTCCAAAAGGCGTTCGGCTGGCGTTGGGGCGACTATAGCGGGATGGCGGTCGACCCGACGGACGACTGCACGTTCTGGATGACGGGTGAATACTACACGCTTGCGAGCGAGCAGTTCAGCGATTTTACATGGCTGACGCGGATCGGCCCATTTAGATTTGCCGAGTGCACGCCTGCACCGCGTGCCGCCGTTACGGGTACGGTCACCAATGCCCTGACCGGGCTGCCGGTAGCGGGCGCGACCGTTACCGCCACGGCCTATTCGCGTTCGACCGGCGCCGGCGGCAGCTACGGCACTCTGGCCGTAATACCCGGCGCCTATACGATCACGGCGTCCGCGGCTGGGTATGCGCCGCAGAGCGTTACGATCGAACCCGCCAACGGCCAGACGTTCATGCAAAATTTTGTACTCGACCCCATACCTGTTTTCGAAAATGTCGCGGTAGACCTCTCGGCCGAGAGCTGCGGCACGAATGGATCTCCCGACCCGGGCGAAACGGTCACCGTCTCTGTTGCACTTCGCAACACAGGCCAGTTGCCCACCACGCGTTTGACCGCGGCACTGATCGAAAGCGGCGGCGTTACGATGCCGAGCAGCCCACAGAACTACGGCCCCTTGCCCGTGGGCGGCCCACCCGTCAGCCGTGAATTCACCTTCACGGTCGACCCTTCGGCTGTCTGCGGCAGCCGTATAACGATGACGTTCCAGTTGACCGATGGCGAAGAGACTCTCGGAGTCGTCACGACCGCTCTGCAAACCGGCACGCCCAAAATCGCTTTTAAGGAAGATTTTGACCGGACGCATCAGGGACAATTACCCATTCGATGGCTTCGATCGACCGCCAACGCCCAAGGCCAGCCCGACGCGACGCGCAATTGGCGCGTGTCCGCCGCCCGCTCCGCCTCGAGTTCAAAGGCCGCGTTCTCACCCGCCCCGCACCAGAGGGGGCTCAACGAAATGGTCTCGCCCGTCTTCGCCATCAACACGACCGCCGCCCGTGTCACGTTCAGCAATTGGTACGAACTCGAAACGACATTCCTACGCAACCGCCTCTATGACGGTTCGGTGCTCGAGATCGGCATGGGGGATGGTGAGTTTGTCGATATCCTGGATGCCGGCGGTGTTTTCGAATCAGGCGGTTACGACGACGGCTTGATCGACTCGTGCTGTCAAAATCCGCTCGCCGGCCGCCGCGGATGGTCCGGTCGCAGCGGCACGGGCCAGACCCCCGTGTTTATCACAACCTCGGTCAAACTGCCGCCCTCGGCCGCCGGCCATCTCGTCCGGCTCCGCTGGCGTGTCGGCACCGACATTGGCGGATTTCGCGAGGGCCAGTACATCGACAACCTGCGGGTGACCGACGGATTTGAATGCGGATGTACAGCCCCGCGGTAAGATATGTCCGAGCCTGTTGCTCACGGAAGTCACGACGCGCGCCGACACCGGCATGCCAATCCCAACAGGGCCGTTTTCCTTAAAATTTTGGATCAGTTTCTTCGCGAAAGTGCATTGCTCGTCCGCGAAAAGCCCAATGCCCTTCGCGACCGATCTCATCTCTATCGCGAAAGAGCCCGTACCTTTCGTCAAAAGGCGCAAGCGGTAACGAAGGATCTCAAATCTATCGCGAAAGGATTCACCTTTATCGCGAACAATTCCAATTCCTTCGCGAAGGTTATCAACATTATCCCGAATGGCACCTGCCCGTTGCCGAATGGACACAGCTTTGTCGCGGATGGACTCAGCCTTTTCGCGAAAGATCTCAGCTCTTTCGCGAAAAACGAACCATCTCTCAGCGCTAAGACGGCTAAATTCGGTGCAAAAGCCACAACCTAAAACATCACACAGCCCTTGTCTTTATTGGTTTTTATACAATTTGGTATAGGGAATCGAGACGCTGACACAGCACGGGCCCCGCTCATTTCCCTAAAACGCGTCTTTTAGCGACTTTCGGCGTTCTCACCGGTTGGGCACCGACCAACCGGCAACCTCAAACCGGCCGCAGAGTTGACCTCCCAAACCCTTAAAAGATACGATTGTGTCTGCGTGCCGGAGTGGCGAAATTGGTATACGCACTAGACTCAAAATCTAGCGGGCTTAACGCCCATGTCGGTTCGAGTCCGACCTCCGGCACCACTTCATTCCACACGTCAGCCGCTAGGGGTATCATGCAGCCTCCAAACGGACTCCAACATCTCATATATATCGACAATCTAAGGGAGCCGAGTTACAAAACAACGCCGACCCGCATCTAACTAGGTTAGGATGAGGATCTGCCAATGAAAAAATCGATTTTGGCGCTGCTGCTTTTCTGTGGTTTATGTGCTGGGCAAAGCAGCGATCGGGGAACGAGGATCGATACCCTTGGGGTGTTTGAGAAGATATCTCTTTGTCAACTCCAAGAGGACCCAGCCGCTTTCAACCACAAGAAGGTCGAAGTTTCTGCATTCGTATCACATGGCTTTGAGAACTCATCGATATTCGAATCCGGGTGTGGTGAGATGTACAGCGGTATCTGGATGGAATATGGCGGAACCGCCAGTACTGCAACGGTCTATTGTTGCGGCTTCACGCCGAAGAAAACCCGGCCTTCCGTGCTCACTGTCGAACGTGTCAGGCTTCCGCTGGTCGAGAATGAGAACTTCAACCTCCTTAACACCCTGCTGCGTAAAGACCACGGCAGGACAGCGAGAGCGACTCTTCGCGGCACATTGTTTTCAGGTAAGCAAACGACTTACCCGGGCGGCAGAACGTTTTGGGGCGGCTATGGACACATGGGCTGTTGTAGCTTATTCGTGATTCCGGAAGTTGTATCCGTTCTCCCACACGACATTGAGGGTTTGGATTACGCTTCTTCCCTTGACCAGCCGGACCCAGAGAAAGAAGGGTGCGGTAATTACCGAATCATTGACCGAGAGGACTGGAAAACTGTTCTCGGCCGACAACGTCAAGTCGATAATGGTACCGACACGTGGCGTTCCGATTCTCCGGAAAGGGTCGCTTCCGAAGCTTTATCAAAACTGTTACTTATGGACGAGAATGCGAGAAAGCTTGAAGAAACTCGAAAAACACCCGGCCGCATCATTTATTATTGGCGGCCAACCGGACGCAAGAGCGTTCGTTACATGATCGTCGTCAATCGACCCTACGAGCTGTCGCTGCAGGCAAAGGATCCCGCTAACACCATCTGGACTATCGCTCAAATGTATAGCGTCTGCGAATAGCCTTTGATCCGTTATATTTTGATAATGCTATTCGGAAACGGGTTAGGATAATCGGCCCGAGCCGATCTAGTCCGCCTCACCAAACCCTGGAAGATACTAATTAGCTGGGGATATGCAATCGGCGTCCGGTGTTGAGGCCTCGAGGACGATGCAGCGTTAGGGTCTCCGTCCGTGACCATCGGCCTCGTCTCGATACCGAAGGTGAGCGAGTGATTAGTTATATGCTATTATCTACGCGAGGTTTCTATGGCTACGGGAATTGAGAGCGACGAGAGGTTAAAAGAAGTTTTCAAAACAGCACTTATTGAAGTTTTGCAGGAACGACAAGATTTGATGCGTGGGATATTCGACGAGATCATCGAGGACATTGCCTTTTCAAAGGCTATCGCCGAGGGCGAGAAAACTCCACCGTCAGCCGAGGCTCAGTATTCGAAGTACTGGAGACCGTCAAAGGGAGATGAAAGCGGGGTGGCCCATCAAGTATTAGGCTGGTTTGGCGTGAATTTTCAATCCAAGGGCGTTGATCACCTTGAGGACGGTTTCGAAGTTCGGAATGTGTTCGCCGGACAGGGCTTTATAGAGACTCTCGCGAGACAGCCCTGTCTCGCGAGCTATCTCGGTCATGCCTTTTGCACGAGCAATATTGCCTAGCGCTCTCGCAACAAAGGCAGCATCGCCGTTTGCTTCTTCAAGACAGGCTTCGAGGTAAGCAGCCATTTCTTCCGGCGTTCTCAAATACTCCGCGACATCGTACTTTGTTGTTTTTGTCTTAGACATAAATTAAAGCTCCCGGGCAAGGGTTAACGCCTTATGAACATCTCGCGACTGCGTGGGTTTGTCGCCCCCTGCAAGAAGTATTATCAACTCCGCGCCTTTTTGGATGAAATAAACGCGATAACCGGGACCGCAGTCAATTCTCAGTTCCGATACGCCCTCTCCTACCGGTTGCACGTCACCGGCATTTCCCAGTTCAAGCCTGTCGATCCTGGCTTGTATTCTGGCCCGGGCTCTCAAGTCACGGAGTTTGACCAGCCATCTGGAAAAGGCTTCGGTTTGGCGAACTTCGATCATCTTAAGTGTATCCTAATGGCTACACACTTACAATTCACCTTGTGCTTGGGCGGTGTGCCCCTTCGTCTCGATCAATTGGAAGTATTAATTCCATGACCTACTCATTATTACAATCCAACAAGGCAAGAATCAATTGGGCTCTAGGCCGCTCCACCGCCCGGGCTTCTGACTACTTCGACCGAACAGTGGGCTCGGGCGGCGACTGAGGATGATACGCTGCCGATCAGTAGGCGGTCAAAGAAACGGTGGCCTTTGGCACCGAGGTATATGCAGTCGGCGTCCCATTTTGTGGCCTCGCGGACGAGGTAGCGTTTGGGGTCTTCGTCCGTGACGATCGTTGTCGTCTCGATACCGGAGCGGATCAATCTTTCTTTTGCCATAAATTGAATATCGAGGATCCGGGACATCTGCTCGTCGGATGATGGCGAATGTTCGACCGCGGTGACGAGTTTGACGCTTGCTCCCTCTTTCCAGTTGCGCGAAGCGACGGTTTCCACCATGGCGTCCGAATCGATAGAGCCATCAGTAGCGAGGACGAGCTTTACGGGGCCGTTCGAGGCCGGAGCGCGGCCGCGCGCGATACGCACGGAACCGGCGGTCTCATAGAGGACCTTTTGCGAAACGCTGCCGAGGATAAAACGTCCGAGTGCAGACCGTCCGTTGGAACCGACGATGGTCAGGTTGGGTTTCCACTGTTCGGTCCGGGCAATGATCGCCCAATGCGGGCTGTCAGCAACGGCTTCGGGTGTCACCTGCCATGTGGGGAACCTTTCCCCAATCTTGTCCGCTGCCTCTGCCGCCAGCTTTTCGGCTGCGGCAAACGCGGCACGGGCTCGCTCGCGCGCCAGCTCAACGCCGTGCGGCACGTAAAGCGGGAACAGTTCCTCGTCCTCCTGGCCCTCGGGCGGCAAAAAGACATCGGCCGCCGACAAGACCGTCACCTCGGCTTCGTCGGGCAAGCCGGCCCGTTCAAGATCTTCGATCAGGGCGTCCCCACATTCCGAGCCGTCATATCCTATTAGTATTTTCATCATCTCTTTGTTTCGGTCCTCCTCTGCCCGGTCGCGGCCACGCCGGGCGCCCGGCCGCGAACTATTTCGCCATCGGCGCGGGATATTTCAATATCGACATCTCCATATCTGTTCGCGGCGGGCCATCCGCATTGCGCTGCCGCCGCGATTCGAAAAGGGCCGAGGCAGCCGCGGCGGGTTGCTAAAGCCGGTGAACGATGTTTTATCCACGATAAATTCATTGCTATCCTATTCGTATGCTATGCAAACGCGGTGCCGCTGTCCAAGGCTTGCGGCGGTTCGACGGGGCAGGATGATTGGAACGCTTATTGCGTTATCAGATGATGTCTACAAACGGAAACACTGGATCGATTATGAAAATTCTTATCGGATACGACGGTTCTGAACACTCTGATTTTGCTATTGACGATCTTCAACGGGCCGGTCTGCCTGTCGAGGCCGAGGCCGTTGTCTTGACCGTGGGCGAGGCATGGGAGCTACCGCTGGTGGTCGACCGCGATGTTTCGGAGGCGGCGAGGTTCAAGCATCCGAATGCGGCCGTCATCGAGCGGCACCTCAGCGAAGTTTCAAAACGCGCACGAGCGGTGTCCGAACCCGCCGTGGAGCGGGTCAAAGAGCTGTTTCCCGCGTGGCAGGTTTCGTCCGAGGCTGTTTGCGGCAGGCATCACGTGGAGCTGATAAAAAAAGCGGATGAAATGATGCCCGACCTGCTCGTAGTCGGGTCGCAGGGCCGCTCGGCGATCGCGCGTGTCCTGCTCGGCAGCGTCTCGCACAAGGTCCTGCACGAGGCACAATGCTCGGTGCGGATCGCGAGGAAAAACGGATACGGCGAGAACGCGAACAACCGGGTACTGATAGCCGTCGATGGTTCTGAAAATTCGGAATATGTGATCAAAACGGTTGCGGAACGAAGCTGGGCCCCTGATACCGAGATCCGCCTGATCGCAGTCAACGACCCATTTGCCCGCCCGAGGACCGTCTATATCAGTTGGAACCTGGCGCAGAATAAACCTGAGGACAATGAGGAAACGCACGAATGGCTAGGCAAGGTGATCGACGCTCCGACGGCTGCATTGGCTGCGGCGGGCCACCAGGCCTCGCACAACATCCGCTGGGGCGATGCGGCGAGCATGATCCTGGAAGAAGCCGCCGAATGGAAGCCGGACACTATATTTCTAGGTGCACGCGGCCTCGGACGCGTAAAGAGATTTCTATTGGGCAGCGTATCGTCGACGGTCGCGGCCAAGGCCGCATGCTCCGTCGAGATCACAAGGCAGGCCGGACAGTAGAAGAAGTGCGGAGACCATAATATGACAGAAAAATATAAAGTCTTAGTGGGTTATGACGGGTCTGAGTGTGCCGACGCGGCGATCGACGACCTCACGCGGGCAGGGCTGCCGGACGAAACGGAGCTGATCGTTCTAAGCGTCTCCGACGTATGGGAGCTGCCCGTGGGACCCGCCCCAATCCCCCCGACTCCCCAGGATCTCGAGGCCGTCGATCAGTATCTTGCCGAGGCCCTGAATGATGCCCGCCTACTCGCTGAAGAAGCGGCCGGGCGTATACGAACCGCCTTCCCATCATGGGCCGTGACGTCCGAGGCCCGTTCGGGCGCAGCGGCATGGGAGATCATCGAGTGTTCGGACGAATGGAAGGCAAATCTGATCGTGATGGGTTCGCACGGCAGAAGTGCGATTGCACGCGTCGTGCTCGGCAGCGTCTCGCAAAAGGTTTTGCACGAAGCTCTCTGCCCCGTTCGTATCGCCCGCAAACGTACGGCGAACGACGATTCGCCTCCGCGCATCCTGATCGCCGTGGACGGTTCGGAATTTGCCGAGACTGCGGTAAAGGCAGTCGCCTGCCGCAATTGGCCCACGGGCACCGAATTCAGATTGATCACGGCGGACGACGACCCCGGTTCGCGCCCGGAAGTGAGCCTGATCGACTATGTGCAGGAGGGCCGGGAGGATTCCGACGATGCAAAGGCGTGGATAAAGAGAGTTCTCGAAACTCCCGAGCAGATACTCAAGGATGCCGGATTGCGATCATCGCAATTCGTCCGATGGGGCGATGCCCGTCTGATCATCCTTACTGAGGCCGATATGTGGAAGGCAGATTCGATCTTTATGGGAGCACGCGGCATCGGCCGCTTTCGCCGGTTCCTGCTCGGCAGCGTCTCGTCGGCCGTCGCCGCGAAAGCAAAATGCTCCGTCGAGATAATCCGATAACCTGCCTCGCCTACTGGAGAAGATGATGACAAAGAAATTTAAGGTCCTGATAGGGTACGACGGTTCGGAACACTCGGACCTGGCACTTGATGATCTCAGAACAGCAGGGCTGCCTGAAGACGCTGAGGCTTTCGTTGTCGCCGTCGCGGAAATGTGGATCCCGATGCCGCTGAATTATGGAGGTGTCGAGACCAGTTATGTGGACGACGCTGTTACGGGCCGGTCACGATCGCCGATGGTCGCCGCCGGCGGAGCGGACATTTTAAAGCAAATATTTCCTAACTGGACGATCCAACACGGCGAAGCCGTCGGGTCGCCTTCGGCGATCCTTTTGGAAAAGGCGGACGAATGGCAGCCTGATCTTGTAGTCGTCGGATCGCGGTGCCACGGGGTGGTGGCAAGGTTCTTTTTTGGAAGCGTCGCCCAGTCGCTGGCCGTCCACGCTCCCTGTTCGGTGCGAATAGTGAGGAACGCTGGAAAGCGCATTGCTTCCGAGGACAATGGCCCAGTTCGCATAGTTGTCGGTGTTGACGGGTCGAGCGGGGCCGACGCGGCCGTCGAATCGATAGTCGGCCGAAACTGGACGACCGGTTGTAAAGTCCGCGTCGTCTCCGCAATGGATTATTTGATACCGCTCAAAACGTTTGACTTGATCGAATCAGATCAGATCCAACGATCAGAATTTTACCGCGAAGAACGGGAAAAAGCCGAAATTAATGTCAGCCGCGCGATCAACGCACTCGATCAGGCCGGGTTTACCGCAACCTCGATGGTCAAGAATCAGGACCCGAAGAACCTGTTGGTCGAGCAGGCCGAGGAATGGAACGCTGACTGTATATTTGTCGGTGCGAGGGGGGTTAGCCTGATCGAGCGTCTGCTTTTGGGAAGCGTTTCATCGTCGGTAGCCGCCCGCGCCCAATGTACGGTCGAGATCGTTCGCCGGCCGCTCCAGGTAGATCAGCCGCGCCCTTGACGGCCTTTGCAATATACTTTTGCAGCCCTGCGATTAGAAACAACTTGCTAAATAATGGACTAACCAGTGAAGAAGCTCGCGTGCGTCTTGAAAGATATGGACGCAATACGCTTCCCGACAAGGCCGGCACCCCGCTCTGGGTCCGCTTCTTTCGACAGTTTCGAAGCCCGCTTATCTATATCCTCCTCTTTGCTTTGGCGGTCGACCTGGTTATATGGGTTATCGAGGGCTCGTCCGGGATACCGGTCGAGTCCGTCGCCATCGGCTTGATCCTGATAATTAATTCCGGCCTCGGGGTACATCAGGAAAGCAAGGCCGAGGCCGCCCTGGCCCGCCTTAAAGCCTTGGCCGCTCCGCTCGTATGGGTGATGCGCGATGGTTCGCTCATACATCTTCCGGGTACTGACCTTGTGCCCGGCGACCTGATACGCATCGAGGCGGGAGACCGTGTACCAGCCGACGGTATATTACTCGAAGCTCAAGGCGTGTCGGTTGACGAATCGATGCTGACCGGTGAATCGGTGCCGGTGGATAAGAGCGAACAGGGCGAGGTTTTCAGCGGCACCCTCTTTGTCCGCGGCAAGAGCTATGAGGAGATAACCCGTACGGGCGAGCAAAGCGCTATGGGCAAGCTCGCCGTAATGATCGGCGGGATCGAGGCCGGCAAAACACCGCTCGAACGCCGGCTCGACGTCTTTGGCAAGCAGATCGCTTACGGAGTTTTGATCCTCGGCGTGTTCCTGGTCGTCGCGGGGTTGTATATCGAGGGGCTCGAACGCATCGGCCACGTACTGCTCTTTGCCGTCGCCCTCGCTGTGGCCGCTGTGCCGGAGGGCCTGCCGGCTGTTCTGACGCTAACGCTTTCGCTCGGGGTCGAACGGATGGCAAAACGCAAGGCCGTCGTTCGCCGCCTGAGTGCTGTCGAGGCCCTGGGCTCGGTGACGGTCATCGCTACTGATAAGACCGGCACCCTGACCGAGAACAAGATGTTCGTAAAGGACATCGATAGCTCCGAGACGAAAACTGCCCTGCGGGCGATGATCCTGGCCAATGACGCAGAACTCGACGCCGGAGTCGGCGATCCGCTGGAGATCGCTTTGCTCGAATACGCCAAATCACACGGTGTTGATATATGTGTGGAAAATGAAAGGGCGCTGCGCGTTTCGATGCTCCCGTTTGATAGCAAGCATAAATATATGCGTGTCACCGTCCGTGAGGACGGCAGGCCAATGAGCTATCTGAAAGGTGCTCCTGAGGTGATCATCGGGCGAAGCTCACTTTCCGACGACGAACGAAGCAATTGGGAAGAGAAGGCGGAGGGTTACGCCCGCGAGGGCTTTCGCATCCTCGGCCTCGGCTGGCGTGAAGGCGAGGGGGACACCGAACTCCATTTTGGCGGTTTGATCCTACTCTGGGACCCACCGCGAGCCGAGGTCCCCGAGGCCATCCGCCTTGCCCAACGGTCCGGCATCCGCGTAGTCATGATAACCGGTGATCATCCCGCAACCGCCCTCGCTATAGCCTCAGAGGTAGGCATACCGCCCAGCCGTGTTCTGACCGGATATGACGTTGAGAGTTTCACCCCCGAGGCCCTGCGTGAGGCCGTGAGAACGACGAACGTGTTTGCACGCGTCGCTCCCGAACACAAGCTCCGCCTCGTCGAGGCCCTGCAGGCAAACAAAGAAGTCGTCGCCGTTACTGGCGACGGGGTGAACGACGCACCCGCACTCAAACGCTCGGATGTCGGCATTGCGATGGGTGAACGCGGCAGCGATGTATCGCGCGAGGTCGCCGACCTCGTCTTGCTGGACGATAATTTTGCGACCATAGTCGCCGCGATCGAAGAGGGCCGCAGCATATATGAGAACATTCAAAAGTTTATTCGATTCTTGTTTTCGACCAACCTGGCATTAGTGTTGTTGGTTGTCGGCGGTTCGATCGGTTCGTATATGCTCGGTTTACAGGATGCGGCCGGGGGCCTGCTGCTGCCGCTAACGGCGGTCCAGCTTTTGTGGATCAATATTATCGCGGACGGTCCCCCCGCGCTCGCCCTCGGCCTGGACAGCAATGATGGAGTGATGGACCAGTCGCCCCGCGATCCCCGATCGCCTCTGCTCGATCGGGCGTCGCTGTTCTTCATCATCTTTACCGGCGTCATCAAGGCCGCCGCGGGCGGAGTTTTGCTGGTGGTGCTGCCGCTTTTGGGTTACGGGGTCGTCGCTATCCGTACCGCAGTGTTTCTTTTCGAATCCGCCGCACAGCTTTTCTTCGCCTTCCCATCACGGCGGATCTCCGTGGTGCCGCGTTTTAACCTCGTGCTCCATCTGGCCGTTTGGGTCGGGGTCGGAGTGCAGGTTCTGACGATATATGTACCCTTCTTTCGCGAACTGCTCGGCCTGACGTTACTTGACTCGCAGACGCTGCTGATCGTCACGGGCGCGATCTTCGCGACATGGTCAATTGCCGAGGCCTACAGCCGGATCGCATTAAGGATGAAAAGATCCGCCGCCGGATAACGCCATTCCTTATGGATTTTGAAAATATCGCTGGTAATCCATTAATTGAGTATGCAATAATGTCCTCACTGGGGGTGATATTATGATAAATAATTTTACAGAGGTAGTTAGAAACTAAACGGATCATTTGGGTCACCATATGATCCGGACAGCTGAAACGGCACACTTTCGCGAGTGTGCCGTTTTGTTTTGTGTGACGGGATAAACGTTTGTTGAGTTCGTTGAGTTCTTAGTGTTGTTTGAGTTCTTTGCGTTCTTTGCGTTCTCTGCGGCTTTGCGGGAAACTGGTTTTTTTCCCGCAATGACGCTAAGCCGCAAAAAAGAGAGGGTCTCAGGAAAGTAGAAAGATGCTGATCTCGGAATTTGAATATGACCTGCCGACCGAGCTTATCGCGCAGGAGCCGCTGGAGCGGCGCGAGGCGTCGCGGATGTTGGCGGTCGATCGTGCTGCAGGAAGCTTTGAGGACCGGCAGTTTCTCGACCTGCCGGGCCTTTTGCGCCCCGACGATGTTCTCGTGCTCAACGATACTCGTGTGTTTCCCGCCCGGCTAATGGGCCGCACTACCACGGGGGCTAATGTCGAGCTTTTCCTGGTGAAAGAGATCAGTAACGGCGTTTGGGAAACGCTCGCTCGGCCTGCCAAACGCCTGCACCCCGATAAGACGGTCTCATTCACCGACAGGCTTACCGCCGAGGTGATCGACAAGACAGAGGACGGTAGGGTCCGTGTGCATTTCGCCTGCAACGGCGACTTCTTTGAGATTCTGGACGAAGTTGGTGAAACGCCGCTGCCGCCTTATATCAAGCGTGACGACGCTAATGCCGGACACGACCGCGAGCGTTACCAGACCGTATTTGCAAACAAACGCGGCGCGATCGCGGCGCCGACCGCCGGGCTTCACTTTACGCCGGAGGTATTAGAAGCGGTAGAAAAGACGGGTGTTGAGATCGCTCGCATCACGCTGCACGTCGGATACGGTACGTTTGAACCGGTCCGGGTCGATGATCTAACTCATCATAGCGTCGCCGCAGAATCATACGAGGTCGACCAGGGCGCCGCCGAAACTTTGAATCGCGCACGCGACGGCGGTCGGCGGATCGTCGCCGTCGGTACGACGACGACACGTGCACTCGAGGACAACGTCACACGTTTTGGCCGCTTTTCGCCCGGCAGCCACTCCGCGGGCCTGACCATAACTCCCGGGTATCAATTTAAGGCTATCAACGTACTGCTCACCAATTTTCATCTGCCGCGCAGCTCACTGTTGGTTTTGACTTCTACTTTTGGCGGCCGCGAACTTATAATGAGTGCTTACCGCCACGCCGTCGATGCCGGGTATCGGTTCTATAGCTATGGCGATTGTATGTTTATCGGGTAGGACGGGGAGTTCGTTGAGTTTATTGAGTTCATTGAGTTCATTGAGCTTTAGGGAGTCTAGGGAGGCGGTATCGAAAGGTGAACCTAAGTTCCTAACTCAGTCATCTCGATAAACTCAATGAACTCAATAAACTCATAACTATCTCCAATGGCTGTTCTCGAAACCATTCGAAACTTTTTCCATCCGGCAATTGCGGCGGAACCGGAGGTTATCGTTCCGGCGCCGCCGACGGTGTATGACATCCGGCCGCTTACGCTGAAACATTTGCCCGAGGTGCTGCAGCTCAATCTTCGGTGCTTTCGCAACGGCGACAACTATACTAAGCACACATTTGAATACCTGCTGAATGAGCCGCGTACATTGAGCTACCGGATGGTGACGCCCGACGATACTCTGGTTGGGTTTGCCTTCGTTATTGTTAATGAGAATAACGCGGCGCACCTGACGACCATCGGTGTCGCTCCAGAACATCGCCGCCGCGGGAACGCCGTAATGCTGCTCGACCACATCGAACGATCGCTCAGATCAAAGGAGATCGGAACGGTCATGCTCGAAGTTCGTGTGAGCAACGCGGCTGCGCAGGACCTTTATCGAAGGGCCAACTACACCGTCGTCCAGCGTATCGGCAAGTACTATAACAACGGCGAGGACTGTTTCCTAATGATGAAGTGCCTCTTGTAAAGCACTCCTGAAATTGAACTTTACACTTCCAAAGATATATCCGATAACAGATACCCGCATAAGCGGGTTGGCCCACGCACGCCAGGTTGAGCAAATGATAGCAGGCGGCGCCCGGCTTATTCAATTGCGGGAAAAATACGCCTCGCCGCATGAGTTTTACGACGCGGCCGCCGA
>JBBQGO010000011.1:0-15969 GCA_038323125.1 Pyrinomonadales bacterium | reverse complement strand
GCCACTCTGCCCGGCCTAATGTGCCGAAGCATGATAAGCGTGGATTGGCGGGGACGTTTGTTTGATTGCGATTTTAATCAGATGCTTGATATTCCGGTCGCACCTGAGGATGCAAGGACTATTTTTGACTTTGACATTTCGGTCTTAGAAAACCGCCGCATCGAAATAGCTGACCATTGCTTCGGTTGTACGGCCGGCTCGGGGTCATCGTGCGGCGGAGCTGTTTCGGTTTGATATGGGTAAGCTGCTTCGAGTCTTGGCTTTTCCTCTAGCTGCCAGTGCGTTGGCTGCGGTGTACATATTGGAAAACAAGAGGCCGCTTCGGCCGTTACTCGAATCGAAGCCATTGCGGACCGGCCGGAATTTAGCCGTAGCTTCTACCGCAGCCGTCGCGGTATATTTTCTCGAAAAGCCGGTAGCCGAACGGGCCGCATCGCTTGTAGATCGCAAGCGTATTGGCCTTCTGAAGATATGGAAACTTCCTAATCGGCTCGAAGTTGTCGCCGCTGTCGTTCTGCTGGACTATACATTGTACTTATGGCATGTCCTTACGCACAAGCTGCCGTTTCTGTGGCGTTTTCATGTTGTCCACCATATAGACCTTGACCTCGATGCTTCGACCGCCTTTAGGTTTCATTTCGGCGAGATAGCGATATCGGTTGCATGGCGGACTGTGCAGATAATGGCCATTGGCGTTTCAAAGGATTCTCTGCGCGCCTGGCAAAGATTCCTTTTGCCCTCGATCATTTTTCATCACTCCAATCTCAGATTGCCGTATGCGGCTGAAAAGCTTTTATGCAATTTGATCGTAACGCCGCGCCTGCACGGCATACACCACTCAACGGTAAGATCCGAAACCGATTCGAATTGGTCAAGCGGGCTGACGCTATGGGATAAATTGCATAGGACATACAGCGATATTAGCGACCATGACGGTGTGAAGATCGGGATACCAGCGTTTCGCCGGCCTGAAGATATTGAATTATTGCAGCTGATCGAATTGCCATTTACGGAACAGCGGCCCAACTGGGAGCCCTTACAGATAGACGAATGATATGAGCGTTGAGATCTCGATCATAATTCCGACGCTCAACGAAGAGACGGAGATCGTTGGAACCTTGGAAAAGCTTAACTCGTTAGCGGGGTCATTTGAGATTATCGTCGCGGACGGCGGCAGCACCGACAATACCTGCGAATTGGCTAAAGCCCGAGGCGCCAGGCTGGTCAAGAGCGAACGCGGCCGCGGAACCCAGATGCACTCCGGCGCACTGACCGCCACCGGCAAAGTTCTCTGGTTCCTCCACGCTGATTCTGTCCCTCCTTTCAACGCCTGTGAGGAGATAATAAAAACCATCTCAGTCACCAATGTGGTCGGCGGCAATTTCGCTCTGAGATTTGACGGTAATAGCCGTGCAGCAGCGTTTATGAACCGATTCTACGAAGATATTCGGCACATTGGTCTCCTTTACGGGGACTCCGGCATTTTTGTCCTTAGTGATGTGTATCGGCAGACAGGCGGATTCAAGCCCATCCCTCTGTTCGAAGATCTGGAGTTTATCGGCCGACTAAGAAAGCGAGGAGCCCTGCTTAAGGTGAATTTCCCGATAACAACATCTTCGCGCCGTTTTGAGGACCGTCCCTTCCTTCCGGTATTCATTCGATGGGTGCTGTTTCAGGGTCTATACTGGATCGGCGTTAGCCCGGCCCGACTGGCCCGGGCGTATAAGCCTGTGAGGCGTGGCGAAAATAGTTAACTAAATAAATTCCTATTTGCGGCGATCCAACGTGTCGTATTTGGAACTATTGCAGATATGTGCGCACCGCCCTCAATTTCAGCATATAGCCGCCGTAGATCGTTCGGAGTGTCTACGTCATACCAATGGAGCAGTTCAACGATACCCGTCAAGCCTGCTTGCTCAGCCCGCTTCAGTGTCGTTGAATACACATGTTCCGAGCTCCACGGAATATCGTGAAATATCGCGGGAATGTTATGTTTTAATCCCAAAAGGCAGTAGCCGCCATCCTCAGTGCCGCCCAAGACAATTTGTGTTTCCGGTGAATCAAGATGTCGCAATGCAGTCCTGATCGCCTTCAGAGGGATTGTGGGGCTATCAGTGCCGATAATGAGGATCGGACCGCAGTTATTTGCTTCCGCAAAATCAATGGCGGAAACCAACCTTTCACCGAGGTCTTTACCGTTCTGTTTAATACAGGTAAGCGTTTCCGGCAGCAGATCGAAAATCGACTCTTCATCGCCGTTTGCAGCATATGCGACGATGACATTTGGGGTCACCTTTAAGCACTTATCAATAGTGTCAGTAAGAAAACATTTCGAGAGCTCGGAGCATTGGCCATCCGTAAGAAACGGGCGCAGACGCGTTTTGACCATGCCAGGCTTCGGTACCTTTGTCATGATCAGGATCGCGGGCTTTGAGCAACTCACAGTCATAATTCACGGCTATCGCCAGATCTTCAAATAACGCTTAAACCATTTCTGCACGAAGGGCGATTTCAGATTCTCGATAGTCGATTCGTTGCTGACCGCCTGGACTACCTTGGCAAGCGTGGGGTACACACGGATTATCTGGTTCAGGTCGCCGATTTTCATCCGCTGTTTCACGGCCAAGACAAATTCATGGATCAATTCGCCGGCATGCGTGCCGACGATCGTTGCGCCAATGATAACTTTCCTGTGGGTTACGACTTTTACGAACCCTACCGCAGAGCTCTCCGTCTGAGCCCGGTCATTGTCTTCGAACTCCACCTTGTAAACCTTTATCTCTGAACCGAGCTTCTCTTGAGCATCTGCTTCCGTCAAGCCGACATGGCCGACTTCCGGATCTGTAAAGGTGGTCCAAGGAACTACGCGAAAATCTGTCTTTTTCTTAAACGGCCATGGCACAAACGCGTTTTGGATGACAACCTGAGCTTCATAGTCCGCCATATGTGTGAACTGGAAGTGCTGGGTCACATCGCCAGCCGCGAAAATGTATTTCGCCGTAGTTTGCATATATTTATTTGTCTTTATGCAATGCGGCTCGGTTTCGACACCGGCATTCTCCAGACCCAGCCCGTCGAGATTCGGCCGGCGGCCAACAGAAACCATGATCTCGTCAGTCTCGATATCACGGCTGTCCCCATCAGATCTGACGGTCAACACCTTGACTCCATCGTCGCGTCGGTAGGCCCTCACCGCTTCAAACTTTGTGAGGACATCGATCCCCTCTTTCTCGAGAATTGCCTGCATCAATTCCGAAGCCTCGATATCTTCTTTGGGCAATATACTAGAGCCCATTTCAACGATGGTTACTTTTGACCCGAACCGTGCGAATGCCTGGCCCATTTCGACGCCAATAGCACCGCCCCCGAGAATGGCCAGCCGTTGAGGCAGATCAGTTAGATCGAAAACATTTTCGTTTGTGATGAAACCTGTCTCCTTGAGCCCATCGATCGGAGGGACAAAGGGGTGCGATCCGGTCGAGATACAAAAGCGTTTTGCCCGCATTAGGCGCTTTCGTCCGTCGTCCTTCATCACAACCTGTACCTCGTTCGGGTTTAGGAATCTGGGTGAGCCAAAAAGAACCTCGACGCCCATCTTTTCGAAAACCTCGGGTGCGTCGTGTTTCTCGACCGTCTTAATTATGCTCTGGACGCGACCGGTTATGGACGAGAAAGAATCGTTGAGAAAAATTGGATCGGTCTTTTCGAACCCGAAGGTGCGAGCATTCCTCATCTGATGTGCGAAGCGGGCTGACTTGAGCAACGCCTTGGACGGGACGCAACCGGTATAAAGGCAGTCACCGCCAAGCAGATTCTTTTCGATCAATGCCACACGCGCTCCAAGAATTGCAGAGCCCCCAGCTGCAACAAGCCCTGCGGACCCTCCGCCGATCACAATGAGATCATATGTATCATTCATTATGGAATAAGTAAGCCGGCCGTTAAAAAAGCAGTCTAACTGCCCTGCTGATGCGCATTTTTCAACTGCTTTTTGATCTTCTGTATAGTCGACGCTATACCGAAAAGCACCAAAAGTACAACTATGCCATAAACCCAGACAGGTACATTCTTACCGGCGACAATTAAATATATATAAGCTGAGATAAAGAAAAACAAAGTCATTAGGGCAGGAAAGACGATCGATTTACCTCGTCTATAATTTCGGATCAGCCACCCAATGCTTATCGAAAAGAAAGGGATCGCTCCTACGTAGATCGCGCCGAAGATCATAGGGTCAACCCCATAGTTTTCACCCAGGCCAAAGAACCAATCGTATACAGTTTGCCACGCCATTATTTTAAGAATTGCACATATTGACAAAATTATTCCCCGCTGACCGTTGCCTGCTTAACATTCATGAAAAAGGCGCCCCCATTTTGCGCAAAATGAGGTAAAAGGCTTTAAAGTATTCCTGATGCATCTTGGACTCATGATTAAGAATAACGGAGGAGCGTCCTGAGCGTTTTTTAAACTATTATGTCCGTTGAAAAAATCTCGTTCGACAATCCGTCCGGTTTAGTGCTTTCGGCCATATTGGAAACTCCGCCCGCCAGATCGCCGTCCGCAAACCTTTACAATATTCGCCCACTGCTTTACGTGCAACAAGAATTTTAGAGCCGTCAGGCAAATAAGCTCCGCCCTGGCGGCAAACTGATTTGGGGTTTGAGTTTCGATTTCACAGGCCTCGGCGAAAGCGACGGAGAATTTTCGGAAACAACATTTTCCGGGTCCGTGACGGATCTAATAGTCGCCGCTGATCACCTCACGGAAAACTATTCGGCTCCGAAGTTAATGATCGGCCATTCGCTCGGAGGCTCCGCGGCGCTACTGGCTGCGAGCAAGGTCGAGTCAGTTACGGCGGTGGTTACGATCGGCGCGCCGGCGGAACCTCAACATGTAAAGCACCATTTCAAGGATCGTGTCGGCGAGTTCGTTTCCGATGGCAGAGCGGTAGTAGACATCGGTGGTCGTCCATTTGAACTAAAGCGGGAGTTTGGTAAAGATCTCGATCGGCAGGACCTCGTATCGATAGTCGGCGATATGCAAAAGGCTTTTCTATTTTTGCATTCGCCTGAGGACCGCGTCGTCCCGATCAAAAATGCCGCCGCACTTTACAAAGCGGCGAGACACCCAAAGAGTTTCGTTTCACTTTCCGGGGCCGATCATCTTTTGTCGGCGGCGGAGGATGGCCGCTACGCCGGTGACCTGATCGCGTCGTGGGCCGCTAGATACATAGGCGTTTACAAAAAACCGGAAATTAGAACTCAGGAAGATGTCGTCGCCTTTCTTCCACGCGATGAGAAATCACCACGATCATTGGCCTTGGGCAGCATAGAATTACCGCGGACGAGCCCGAGACTTTTGGTGATAACGACTTTGGTCCGTCACCGTATGGGCTGGTATCCTCGGGGCTTGCCGCATGTACCGCTATGACGCTTCGCCTCTATGCCGACCGAAAAGGTTGGGACATCGGCGATGTGCACGTTCACGTTACCCATCGGAAATCGCATGGCGAAGATTGCAGCGATTGTGAGAAAGAAGGCGGAAAGATCGATGTGTTTTCTCGGAAACTCGAATTCACAGCCGAACTTAACGAAGAGCAACTTCAAAAGTTACTCGCGATCGCGAACAAATGTCCGGTTCACAGAACTCTTGTGGGTAGTTCTCGAATCGAAACACGCGTCCTGAAATAATGCACCCTGACGCAAGTTAACCATACAGACAAATATGGCGTGGATAATGACAATAACGTTCGGAGAAGCAGATAAGAAATTGCGCGAGGCACTTCGTGGGCAGAGGGCATTTTTTATCCGCACTAACACTCAACGCCGACGAGCGAGAATGAAAAATCTATCATCACGAAGCATTCTTTGATCCCTGATGCGGACTATCACGCTTTTGCCACGTTTGGCTCGCTGATGTCGCCCGAACTGCCGCTTTCTCGCAAGGATCACGAAATGATCGCCACGGTCGTTTCCATCAAGAACGATTGCCATTACTGAGTCGCCTGAAAACGGCCGCTTCCGCACGGCGTTAACCTGCCTCACGGTTCGATGCAGATGGGTATGAAATCCCGAACACTTGAGACGTATGGGGCTTAATGCCCCACCATAGTTCCTGCCCCTCATCATCAGTCCTTTCGATCTCGCATCGATCATTCTGGTAAACCTTGCAGAACGAGGGTTTACAGGGCTTTCTCAGTTTAGCCCGGAGAGGCATGGGCTTTGCTATGAAAGACTGCGTATCGGTTGCTTCCGAAGGTCACAAAACCGCCCCCAGGTTATCGAACAACGACATTATCACGATAAATTGGCACCCCTGCAGCGATGCAGGCTCGCAAAGCCTTGAGTCTCGAATGCCGAGATGGTCAGGCCGCCGAAAATAATGAAAAACAAGCAATTTCCCAAAGCACTCACCCTAAATACTTTATTCACAAACCGAGACTGTCGTCCGGCGCTCACACTGCCCCATTACGCGTTCGTGTTGCTGCTGGTCCTTTGCTCGTCAGCGACAGCGTCGGGCCAATATGCTAACGGCGTGGCTCGGAGTAGTTATGGCGCGGCCGCAATGCCGTCGAAAATGGCCGCGTCGCTCGAGATGAGGGTGTTTAAGTTGATAAATGACGAACGCGGACAGCACGGCAAAAGCCCGCTCAGATGGGCAGACCAGGCGGCCAACGTCGCCAGGTACCACTCGATCAACATGGCGGAGCTTGAATTCTTCAGCCATGAGGACCTTGCAGGGCGTAGATCTTCGAACCGGGCGGATCTGCTCGGACTTCGTGACTGGCGTTCGATCGGTGAGAACATCGCGTGGCTCAAGGGCACGGGAGACCCGACGATCAAGGTAGTTGCCCAGTGGATGCGTTCGCCCAGCCACCGGTCAAATATCCTGGACTCAAGATTTCGGGAAACAGGCGTAGGGTTGCGGATCGCAGACAACGGAACCTATTACTTTACGCAAGTGTTCCTCCTACGCAAATAGCAGCGAGAAACCGAACCCACTCATTATTATCTTGCTTATCGGTTACAATCAAAATGTTAATGAATAATAAAATACAGGCCCTGGTTATCGATGACGAGCCGCAGGTAAGTGCCCTCGTCGCACGTGTGCTCCAGGATGACGGCTGGACCGTGAGTCAGGCGTCGGACGCGGCCGAGGCAGCTGAGAAGCTAAAAGAGCAAACATGGTCGCTCGTATTCTGCGACGTGGTGCTCGGCGGGCCCGATGGATACTCGGTGCTGCGCGACTTTACACAGATCCAGCCGACGGCACCCTTTATTCTGATGACCGGCCAGGGGTCAGCAGCCGGTGCTCTCGATGCTACCTCGACCGGTGCATACGACTATCTGCTGAAACCCTTTACCATTGACGATATCCTCAAGATCTCAACTGCCGTAAAGGAACAACTCCGCGGCCGAAAACAGCGTGGACGAACGGACTCAAAGCAATTGCCCCGCGGATACGAATCAGACCTGCACCTTATCGGCACTTCGCCCACGTTCGTCGAATGTCTCAAAATGGTCGGACGCGTAGCCTCCACAAACCTGCCGGTTTTGATAACCGGTGAATCGGGAACGGGCAAAGAGGTCGTCGCTCGTGCGATACACCAGCGGAGCAAGCGGTCCCAAAATCGATTTACTACCGTCAACTGCGGTGCGATACCAACCGAGCTTATCGAATCTGAGCTGTTCGGCCACGCGAGGGGGTCATTTACCGGAGCCGAACGTGAACGCATGGGCCTCTGGGAAGAGGCTACAGGCGGAACTCTGTTTCTGGACGAAATTACTGAGACGAACCCGCTCTTTCAGGTCAAACTGCTCCGGGCATTGCAGGAAGGTGAGATACGCCGCGTCGGATCGAATCGTACGGTAAAAGTCGACGTGCGTGTGATAGCCGCATCGAACAGCAATATCGAGACCGAGGTCAGTGAGGGCCGTTTCCGCCAGGACCTTATGTATCGGCTCAACGCGGTAACCATCAATCTGCCGCCCCTGCGTGAACGCGCCGAGGACATTCCGCTGCTCGCGGAACACTTTGTACGTGAAGTTGACCCGACGGAACCTATGTCGCGGCATTTTTCGCCGGCGGCTTTCGCCGTTATGCAGAACTATGCTTGGCCAGGGAACATCCGTGAATTGGAAAATGCGGTACTTCACGCCGTTTCGCTCAGCGACGACATCATTTATCCCCAGCATCTGCCAGCAAGGATCCTGCCCGCAATAGGCGCGCAAGCCTCGGCCGGGGAACAGGGCAGCACGCAGCCGGGAGATGCGAATGCGCAGGAAGCGGCCGCATCTTGGGGCTCGCTCGCTGACGTCGAGCAGGAATACGTCGCCAGGGTACTCGCCCACACGGATGGCAACAAGCAGGCCGCATCCCGCATATTGAACATTGACCGCAAAACGCTTGGTCGAATTATCAACCGAACGCGACCTTAAACCCTTACAGGTCTGACCAGATCTTTCGTCGACAGACGATCCTCCGATCGCCCACACCGTAGTTTATGCCTAATCCGGAACCAGTCATTTATCACATCAACAAATACGACAATCTCGTATCTGCAGGAGGGCTGTGGGATACTTTTGCGATCGACAATGGTGCCGAGGAATTGACGTTCGAAAAGATCCGCGGACGAAACCTCTGGGACTTTATTACCGGCGACGCTACAAAGCATGTCTACGGCCAAATACTAAAACGGGTCAGGTCGGGTGAAACATTAGAATTCGAATTTCGTTGTGATTCCCCCCAATTGCGGCGTTTTATGGCGATGGTGATCGCACCCGCTAAAGAAGGTGGAGTACGATTCAAGACGCGGGTCATCCGCATCGAAGAGCGTGTGAATCGCTGCTTCCAGGTTACCGGACGGTCAGGGACCGATAGGTTGGTTATAAGCTGTTCATGGTGCAATAGATTCAGGATAGGTGAAGGGCTGTGGGTCGAAGCGGAAAATGTCGTTGATATCCTGCATATCTTCGACGGCTCGACCGATCTATCCCTCTCACACGGCATGTGCGACGCCTGCTACCAAGCCGCACTCAGCAAAATTCCCTCGCGATAAACTCGCGGCAGTGCAGTTTACCTTCTGGCATAACGACCCATCGGAACCGTGGGTGGGTGGTGCCGCTCCTGGGCTGCGGTTTTCAAAGAGACTCCGAGGTAGAGTACGTTATAGGAGTAGATCGTTCGATAAGTCGGGAACCGCATGGGTAATACAAACCCACTTCTGCTCAGACTATCTGATGACGTTATGGCTCGTCTTAGGCCCGACCTTCAACTGGTTTCGATGAAGCACGGTGAAGTTCTGCATATACCGGGCGAATATATAGACTTTCTATACTTTCGCTTTCGTGTATGATCTCTATCACGACGACCATGATGGATGGGGCAACGGTCGAGATCGGAGCGATCGGCAGCCGGGAACTTTTGGGGATCAATGCTTTCATGGGCGGCCGCGAAACCACTCACACCGAATATGTAGTTCAGCTTTCGGGCGATGCCCTAAAAATATCCGCCAAACCGCTGCGTCTAGAATTCGATACCAACGTAGAGTTCAGGGGTGTTATGTTGAAGTATACACAGGCCCTCATCGCCCAGATCTCACAGAACGCCGCATGCAATCGGCTTCACAATCTCGAAAATCGATGTGCCCGCTGGCTGCTCGAAGTCCGTGACCGTCTTCAGGCGGACGAATTTGAGATGACACAGGAGTTTATCGGTAATATGCTCGGCGTCAATCGTACAACCGTTAGCAAAGCCCTAGCCAACCTCAAGGAGAGGGGCATCATAAACTGCCCGGGACCGGATGCAAATTCTCGACCTGCCGGGTTTGGACGCGGACGCGTGCGAATGTTATTCCGATCTGCAGGCTGAGTTCGACCGTCTGCTAGGTCCGCCTTCGGCCATGAGCGAAGCATCACCCTTCGTGTCGCTTGAGCTTATTTCTTTCTTAGATCCTTAAGATGACGGATGTCGAAATCCGTTACGATCTCTTCGCACACGGCCCTTAGCTTATCGGCGGTGTTGGTATAGAGAGCCTGGTCCTCAAATAATTCGCACGTGCGTCGCCGGCCCCCGATCGTGCACGCAACGCTGCGGGTGGCCGCCACGGAAAGTGCGTATACGTTCACTGTCTCCTGATTCTGATTTCGCGTTTCCAGTACGACGATCTTGAGCGACAACAGTGGCTTGGCAGTGACGATATTGACGTCACCTAACGATCGCAGTTCTCGCAAAATATAGCTTTCAAGGGTATCCTGGACCTCTTTGTTCTTGGCTGTGATCTCGACTTGCACATCAAAGCCCCGCGTTTGCGAAAAGCCATGTAAAGAGCAAAAGCCGATTACCGCAAGTAACGGTATAAGGAGCGTAAGTTTCATTGTTGCGGGTTCGATGATAGCAAAAAGCGTAAACTTAAATCGATCTGCCTACGTCTTTCTTTTGACAGTGTGCATGTGAATAGCGCGACGGCGACCTTAACTTTCGCATTACCGCCTAGGGGTTTACCCTAATCATTTTACCGATCTTCCCTATATCCTTGCCCTCCTGCATCCCGCATAATAACAACATCGAATAAGCGAATAGGCATGAATGTCTCTAGTTAAAAGGATCGATCAAGGGGTGTTTATTCGATGATCAAGGGGAAAAAAGGGGCTGTCCGAGAGGACAGCCTCTTTTTTTAACTCCGCGATTAAAAATGCCTTGATCGTCGCAGAGCTTCAAAAACACCTATTGTGTCGTAAAGGCTATGTTACGTGAGCAACAGACAAGGCAGTGCCTACTGGCTTACCATTGGATAACCGACGACCTCACGGCGTGATTCGACCAATCTAAAATCAGTTCCGTCTTCGGATGCGAGCGGTTCCCGGGTATCCCAATCCTGAGGACCATCGATATTTTTCCGTTCATTCTCAACCCAGCCGCTATTGAGAATCGATAACTCGACATTTGGGATGTTGTTCGGCGAACGTGCTCCATCCTGTCGATGTTCCGTTCAAACTAATCCGGCTAAAGAAAAAAATCAATGAACGACGTCTCAGGGTCACTCTATACAAAGAATCATATTCTGAACTCTTTACCGGCCGAACATCTCGAAAGGTTAAAACCCCTGCTCGAGCGTGTCGAACTGCCTCTAAGCAAGATCCTCTTTCATCCCGAGCAAAAGATCTCTCATGTATATTTTCCGGATCGATCCATGATCTCCGTCGTCGCGTACATCTCGAACGGGCAAGGGACCGAGGTAGCTGTTATCGGGCGCGAGGGTGTTGTCGGTTTGGATGTGGTAATGGGCTCGGATAGGGCTACAAATCAACATATTACTCAACTGGCGGACGGGGCCCTTCGGATCAAGACCGCAGACATCCGGACGGAATTTGCACGGGGAGGCCACTTCCAAGAGCAAATGCTCCTCTTTATGCGTAAATTCATCGTACAGATCAGCCAGACTGCCCTGTGCAACAGACTTCACACTACCGAAAAAAGATTGTCACGGTGGCTGCTGATGTGTCATGACCGGGCCGAAACCGACGTTATGCAGCTAACTCAGGAAATGATCGCGATCATGCTCGGATCCAACCGCACTACGGTAACCATGTCTGCCATCGAATTGCAAAACGCGGGATTTATCACGTACTCGCGCGGCAAAAAAAACGGTCCTCGACCGTGCGGGCCTGGAAGATTTTACTTGTCCATGCTATTCGACGATAGTCGCTGCATACCGATCCGACGGATCCAGCCGGTAAAAGTTTGCGTTATTCTGTGACCACAACAGACCCGCTCAAAACGCCTAAGATACAGTTGAGATAATCGATCATTAGAGATAGTTATTACGAAGAGTTTTGTGACCGGTTACAGGGCTCCAGTCTCGCTACTTGTTCCGATCAATTGGCAAAATGGAAAACCGCTCACCGGCCAAATGCCAATGGATCGGCTGCAACGCATTGCCGTTTCAAACTGTCAATGAGGCATGGGTTCCTACTCCGAGCAGTCGTTCGAAGTCGGCGGGCGGAACGGGTTTGCTGAAAAGATAGCCCTGCCATTCGTCGCATCGCAAAAGGTGCAAAAACCGCAATTGATCCTCGGTCTCGACACCCTCTGCAACCACCTCCAATCTTAACGTGTGCGCCAAAGTGATAATTGCCATCACGAGGGCGGCATCATCCTGATCGGAGGTCACGTCGGTCACGAACGACTTATCGATCTTGAGGACGTCTATGGGAAGCCGTTTTAGATACCCAAGCGACGAATGTCCAGTTCCAAAATCGTCGATCGAGATCTTGATTCCCGAATTACGCAATTCAGTCAATATCGCCACAGCGGTCTCCGTGTTATTCATGATCGAACCCTCAGTGACCTCCAGGTTCAAGCAATGTGGGTCCAGGCCTGACTCAGCCACCGTTGACTTGATATAGTCGCAAAGGTCCGCCTGTTGAAACTGCACGGGTGACAGATTTACGGCAACCTCGAGTTCGAAACCCTGGTCGTGCCAGACTTTGTTTTGAGCACACGCCGTCTGCAATACCCATTCGCCCATAGGCACGATTAGCCCCGTCTCTTCAGCGGCAGAAATAAAGTCCGATGGTGGAATGACGCCGCCATCCGGATGATTCCAGCGGATGAGGGCTTCCATACCCTTGATGCGTCCGCTGTTGATCTCGATCTTTGGCTGATAATACAGTTCGAACTCACCGTGTTCCAGGCCCCTGCGCAAGTCGTTCTCCAATGCGAGTCGTTTTAGTGCCCTCTCGTGGATCTCGACCGTGTAAAGCTGATAATTATTTCCGCCTTGTTTTCGCGCATGCGAAAGAGCTGCCCCTGCATTCTTCAATAGCGTCTGGGCCTCCGAGCCGTGGTCCGGATAAAGGCCTAGCCCCATACTTGCCGAAATGATCATCTCGTATTCGCCCAGTTGGAAAGGCAAGTCAAAAACTGCAAATACTTCATCGGCAAAGCGTGTCAATTCCTGCGGATCCGCAAAACTCAGTAATAGTGCAAACTCGCTGCCTTCAAACCGGGCTACGACGAGCCCATTTTTTACGAGGTTGTTGAGCCGGACCGCAACTTCACAAAGCAAACTGCCGCCCAGGGTGTTGCCCAGTGTATCCCGAAGCCCCTGGAATCGATCCAATGACAGAAAGAGAACCGCAACGCGACTCTCATCGCTAATCCGCGACAGCATGTTTGAAAGATTCTCTTCGAAGAAAGCCCGGTTCGGAAGGCCCGTGAGAGAATCGTGATATGCCAAATGCTTTAATTTTTCGGTTCTCTCAGCGACAAGCTGCTCGAGATGGTTTTCGTGCCTCCGATTGGACGCAAGCAACTCCCGATGCTCGACAGCGCGGCGAACAGCGAGCAGCACCTGATCGATCTCGAACGGCTTTTTGATATAGTCGAATGCACCACTTCGTATGGCTTCTATCGGGCTGTCGATCGTCGGATTACCGCTTATAACCATTATCACGGTGTCAACGGGCATAGCGGCGATTCGCGAGACCAGTTCGATCCCGCTCATGCCGCCCATATTTATGTCGCTGATAACGAGGTCAAATGCTTGACCGTCGAGAATCGCCAGTGCTTCCTCGGCCGACTCGGCAGTGGTGCAGTCGTACTCGTCACACAAGATCGTCTGCAGAAGATCTCGGATGGCCGGTTCGTCATCAACGATCAGAATTCGTGCTTGAGCGCCTGCGAGTGGATCCATATTTAGTGGTAACAGTACCGGCTTGCTTGCGATGCTGTATGGTTAGGTTGCGTCAGTCCCGTCAAAGGATAACCCCGAACATAAGTATCGACAAGGATGCAGTTCACGCTGCCATCAATTCGGGGCCCCTCGAGACCCTCTTGACGAAATCGACAGGTTCCGACCTGATGCTAAATGGGTCTCGTGTATGTGAAGCGATGATGCGGTAGCACCGATCGAACAACTCGCCATTCGCGATCGGTTTTTGAACGTAGTCATTTGCACCGCACCGGCGTCCGTCCGCGACGATCGGATTCTCATTCGACAGGTCGCCGAGAAGCACTATGGGAACATTTGATGTCTTGGCGCTGCGGCGTATCTGCCGACATAGATCCAGACCGTCAATGTCTGGCATGGCAAGCTCGCTGATAATTAGATGGGGACACTCAGCTTGGGTCATCTCGACCGCGTCTCGGACGGTGCCCGCAAATCTGATCAAGTAACCGGCTTCGCGTAGAAGAGCCGTAGTCAGAGCGTACTGTTCCCATCGATCGCTGATCACAAGAACCGTATTATTTATACTCATAGAAACTCCCTGATAATTTTGCAAAAAGATCTCAGATACCGCCGGCGAGCAATGACGCTGATGCTGTCGGCCTGATCGATGCTGGAAATCTGGCAGGCTCGAATAAATTGGCGTGAAGGCAATGTTCAACGATCTCCGGATCGAAGCAACTGCCCGCTCGTTCCCGCAGCCACTCGGCTGCTTCTTCATCGGTACACAGCATTGCGGGGTCACGGCCCGAACTTAGATCGTCGAACGCGTTCGCAACCGCCAGAATCCTTGCGTTGAGGGGAATGGCATCGCCACACAGACCGTGAAACAGGCCTTTACCATCGAATCTTTCGTGCTGGCAGGAAATGATCTCTGCAACCTCAATGAGATCCGGAACCGAGGAGATAAGCCGGGCACTATTCTCGAACCCATTACGGACGCTCTTGTATTGTTCGGGTGACCATGAGTCACTATCGAAGTCTATCAATAGCGGCATTTTGAGATTAGGCGCCTCGTGAAGCAACGCGGCAAATATCAATTCTTCCATCGCGGCGGGCGAGAGGCCGCATCGTTCACCTATCAGAGCAGAGAAGTTGGACGTCCGACGACAGTGATCCGCTAACGCAGGGTTTCTTTGTGCGATCATTTCCCTGACCATGTTTACAAAGCCCTGAATGGTCCCGCGAACCCGTTCTTCCAGCCTTGCGTTTTGCAGCGTCATCGAATGGTGGTCTTTACTGGTCTCAAAATGTTCTACCGCTCTCTGTATGGTCTGACGCAAATCGGCGTTTACCCAAGGTTTTGTTATGTATTTATATATAACGCCGGAGTTAATGGCTTCGACAAGATCCGATACATCGGTATAACCCGTGAGGATGATCCTGACGGTGTGCGGCCTTATCGCGGCGGCCTGCTTAAGAAATTCGATGCCCGTCATCCCCGGCATACGTTGGTCAGATACGATCAAGGCGATATCATGCCTGCTCAGTGTTTCGATGGCCTCGGCACCTGATGCTGCAATTATCACGTTGTAAGTGTCGCGAAAGAGCCGCTCAAGCATCCGCAGGTTTGCGGGTTCGTCATCAACAAAAAGAATGCTGTATTTCATTTTATAAATATAAGTCGTGGTTCGTTTGATCTTGATTCTCGACATAACACGCGATCGACCGTTCGGCCGGGTGCAGGTCTGGCTGAAAGTGCCTCGGCAGCCTAACGGTAAAGGTGGTGCCCTGCTGCATCGCTGTGTCAACCGTTATGTCGCCACCATGCTGCTTGACGATGCTAAATGAGATCGATAAGCCGAGTCCGGTACCTTCGCCAATTGGCTTAGTTGTGTAAAAAGGGTCGAAAATTCGTTTGAGGTCCTGGATGGGAATGCCGCAACCCGTGTCATGGATCGCAACATAAACGTTTTCGTCATCAAAGCTGGTAACGATCTTGACGGCTCCCGGGGCGGTATCGATCGATTGGGCCGCATTTACAAGAAGGTTCATCCATACCTGGTTCATTTGTCCCGACAGGATGCCTACGGGTGGCAGATCTTCATAGTCACGGCTGAGTTCGATGTTGCCGGTTGTGAAATATCTGGAAAGCAGCCTTATTGTTGCGTCTATACCCTCGTGAAGGTCAGACTCCTTAAACTCAGCCCCGTCGACACGTGAAAACGTACGCAGATTCTTAACGATGTCGGATATCCGGTTCGAACCTTCGCGGCTGTCCATTATCATCGAATCGA
>JBBQGO010000010.1:0-16168 GCA_038323125.1 Pyrinomonadales bacterium | reverse complement strand
AATGTACGCCGCGAGCGTCACGGCACCCAGAAAATAGATGACCCTCAGCAACGCACCGAGCAGAAGTCCGTGCGAGACACGCGAGCGGTGCTTAAAGAACGACCGGTACGGCAGCCACATCACCCGAAAAACCGACCAGCGCGAATATTGCCGCGACACCGTGTCAAGATCGGGCCCGAACATAAGACCGCCGAATAGAAATGAGCAGCCCACGACAGCGGCCGACATCGGGCTTGACGACCACGAATAGGCAGCCGCGGCAACAGGTGCGGCGAGCAGGAACGTGATCGCGTCATGTGTTTTACCGCTTGGCATATCGCTTACCGGCCGATCCTCGGGTCGCCGCTGCTGATCATCTCACAAGCCCTGACCGCATACTGCTCAAACCGGGCGTCGTCCGCCGCCACAAAGATCCAAACC
Organism: Pyrinomonadales bacterium; assembly: GCA_038323125.1. Classification (GTDB taxonomy): domain Bacteria; phylum Acidobacteriota; class Blastocatellia; order Pyrinomonadales; family Pyrinomonadaceae; genus OLB17. The sequence continues at coordinate 15,748 of JBBQGO010000010.1, read as the reverse complement.
TTGCCGCCCTTTAGCTGTTGAAAGTCGGCGCCTTCAAATTCCGGCCGCAGTTGATCGCAGTGGGTGGCGGTCGTTGCGATATAGATACCATTCTGCATCGGTTCGCCGTCGGGCCGATCGACGCCCGCCGGGCGGTCAACCAAAAACAGACACAGCTTGCCGCCCGCGTAGACGCCATAGCACCCGAACATCGCCTTGATCTCGATGTCGCTGAGATAGTCGAGTATAAAAGCGTACGGGAGCCGGCCGCGATATTTGTCTATGTTTGGGATCTTCAACGTGAACCCCACTCCCAAATGCCGTAGAGCACCTTTTTGTCGAGCGGATGGCCTGACTGTTTGAGGGCGATGATCGCCTGCGAACGGTGATGGGCGTCATGGGCGGCGAGGTAGCCGACAAAGGCCGTGACGTGAGGCTTAAACCCCTTGACCCTGCCGCCGTTTGCCGCGGCGTCCGCGATCAGTTTTTCGATAGCCTCGCCCGACAGCGTAAGAGCGGCCCGCAATAGCTGCTTATCCGCAGCCTATTCCTTTTCGACCTTTGCCTGGCCGTCGAGGGCCCCGGGCAATGCCGCCTTTAGCCACATCAGCCGCACGTTATGCATATGCGCAAACTGCTCGCCCGCGTTTCGCCCCTTCGAGGTGAGGCCGGATATAAGGTGCTCGGCTGCTATCGCGCCCAGAAGATACAGGTTTATGCGGTTGTTGATCTGCCACGTATCGATAAGCTGTGCGATGTCCATAGCGGTTTTCGAGCTTATCGTATTAACTCCGTGCACCAATTGCAACTATAGACCCCGCAAGACTCGCACACGTGTTTTTGTTAAACTCGTGGATTGGCCGGCCACGCCTTTTCGAATGAAAGCCTTTGCATACAAACTCAAGACCACGCTGGCGATGATCAAATTTGAGCACACGCTTTTTGCATTGCCGTTCGCGTTTCTGGGTGCGGTGCTGGCGGCAAACGGCCTGCCGACGTGGTGGCAGATGCTGTGGATCACGGTCGCAATGATCGGCGCGCGCTCGGCCGCAATGACGTTCAACCGGATAATCGACCGCGACATCGACGCCGCAAACCCGCGCACCGCCGGGCGCGAACTGCCGAGCGGCAAACTCTCGGTCGGCTTCGCATGGGTATTCCTGTACGTTTCGATCGCCATCTTTCTTGTCGCGTCATATTTACTAAACTGGCTGACGTTTGCCCTGTCGCCGGTCGCGCTGCTGATCGTGCTCGGCTATTCATATGCCAAACGTTTTACGGCGTTTGCCCATCTGCTGCTCGGGGCCGCACTCGCCATCTCGCCCTCGGCCGCGTGGATCGCGGTTCGCGGCACGCTCGATTCCGAAGTCCCGATATTGCTCTCCGTGATGGTGTTGATGTGGACGGCGGGCTTTGACGTTCTGTACGCCTGTCAGGACCACGACTTTGACCGCAGGGCGGGCCTGCGTTCGATACCGGCACGGTTTGGAATCGCCAACTCACTTCGGATCGCACGCCTGTTCCATTTCCAGGCGTTCATCGTGCTGCTGCTGCTGTACTGGGTAACGGAGCTCGGCTGGCTCGCCCTGGCCGGCGTGATCGCGGTCGGCTTGCTGCTCATCTATCAGCACACACTGGTCAAGGCCGGCGACCTGTCGCGGATGAACGCAGCGTTCTTTACAACCAACGCGTTTGTCAGCGTCATCCTGCTCGCGACGTTTGGCGGTGCGGTTTTTATTCAGACAAAGCCGTGAACCGGATCGCCCGCCGCGACGATCGTGTTGGGAATGCAGACCGGAGAGAATTAACCCGCGACCAGGCGTATGAGCTCCGCGGTTCCAACCTTAAGAATCGCGAAAAAAGTCGTTCTATTCGCGAAGGATGTCGTCTTATTCGCGATTGGCGAGTTATCAATCGGTAGGTTTTTCATATTGTTCGCGAGTGGCGCGCGACCCTTCGTTAGAGATCTAAGATCGTTCGCGATAGAAATCACATCGTTCGCGATAGATATGAGATCGTTCGGTACGATGCCATTTTTTTCGCGAAAGATCTCAGATCCTTCGCGAAAGGTAAGAGGTCTTTCGCCAACGACATATAGGTTTTCGCGAAGAAAATGAACTTTGTTTTTGACGAAAATCCCCGTAACCGATTGAATCCTGGCTGTTTAACTATTTTGACCCCGGTATTCTGTGCATCTGCGGTCGAATTTCGCATATGGTTCGCCGCGTTCTTTACGGCCACCGAATTTGTCAGCATGATCCTGCTCGCGACGACGGTTTTTACGCCGCCAAAGCCCCGGGCCGGATCGCCCCTCGCGGCCAATCGTTTTTGGATCTATAATTACGGACGATGATCGCAGATAAACAACAGCACGCCGCCGAGATCGGCAAACGGCTCAAAAAGCTGTATCCGGACGCCCATGTCGAACTCGACTACTCAAACGCCTTTGAGCTGATGATCGCCTCGATCCTGGCCGCCCAGAACACAGACGTCAATATCAATCGCCTGACGCCCGGGCTGTTTCGCAAATACCGCACTCCGCAGGATTACCTCGACGTTGCACCCGAGGAACTCGAACGCGACATCCATAAATCGGGCTTTTTTCGGCAGAAGACCAAGAGCATACAGGCCGTATGCCAACGGCTGATCGATGACTACGGCGGCGAGCTGCCGCGTACGATGGCCGAGTTTGTGGCGCTGCCCGGCATCGGCCGCAAGACCGCCAACGTCGTGCTCGGCATCGCACTCGGCGTGGTCGAAGGTATAGTCGTCGACACGCACAACATACGCCTATCGGCCCGTCTCGGCCTGTCAGAACAGAAAACCGCCGACAAGATCGAACGCGACCTGATGGAGATCGTCCCCAAAAAAGACTGGGTGCTATTCAGCCACTGGATAACCTGGCACGGCCGCCGCGTATGCAAAGCCCGCTCTCCCCGCTGCGCCGAATGCGTCCTAAACGACATCTGCCCTTCGAGTATGGCGTAGAAGCCAGTAGTCAGAATTCAGATGCCATAAGCCGGGAGCCAGTAGTCAGTAGTCAGTAATCAGTAGTCAGTAGTTCCGGCGCGATCTCGTAACCGTTCTCATACGAATATCCCAACTCGCCAAGAATGCCGAGCAGATGATTTTCGATTGTTCTTCGGTTATTTTCATCAAATATCTTCGGGAGCAAAGACATTGATGATTTCCGAGTACCGTTTGAAGTCGGCGACATTAAAAGTCAACAGGTTGTCGATGTTGTGGGTCTGCATTGCAGCGACTATCCTCGCATCATGGGTTGTTTTTCCGCTGACGCGATATGCTGTAACAAGACTCTCCCAATTCTCAAAGATCGTCTCATTCTCGGGTTGTAGAACAAATTGCAGTTTTATTTGGGAGATCTCATTTTCCGTTTGTTCAGAGGACAAACCTAAACCATTGGTAACTTCAGGTCGGGTTGCTACAGCCCAAAATTCTACAAGATTCTGAGGAACAACCAACAGATCGTCGCCTCGTCCAAGCAACAGGTTAACAGCTTTAATTGACGGTTCCTGACGCTGGGATCCATCGTGAATCGAGCCGATCAAAGACACTTGTATCGAGAAGCCAACTCATCAGGCACGATCCCCGTAAATATTTTCTCGCCGCAGCATTTCATCCGAAAGCGGCGGCAGATTGCGCGGCGTCCTTGCCCACTTATTAAACCGCTCTATCCGTTCTTCGACGCTTAGTTCCTTTACCTTTGTCTTTTTCTCGTCATATTTGTCGAGAGCTTCGGTCAAGATCCCGTCGAGCGATAGGCCTTTCGCTTTAGCCTTTCTTATAAGCGAAAATGTATGTGGTTCAATCTCAATCGTTACTTGCATTTTCTTTACCTTCTGTATCAAGATATTCAAATTATATCAGGTTGTAAATTCAGAAAAACCGCGATAATCCGTCCACTCTGCCCGCTCCGTCGTTCTCTACCCGTTCTCATACGAATATCCCAACTCGCCAAGAATGCCGAGCAGATGATTTTCAAATTGTTCTTCGGTTATTTTCAGTTGGTTTTAGCCTGGGTTCGGAGCGTCACCGGACGGGTTCCATTAACCGTCGGTTTACGTTGGAAAGTTTTTGACGAGCCCTCGACAGCCGCTGGCGTATTCTTTGCAGGAGTAAATTGAAATGTAAACTCACACCCCAAACTTTGATCGCTATTTTATTTGTGCACGTCAACTACGGTTGGAGGTGGTTATGTTGATCGTGGTGCATGCGGTTTACGGATGGTGGTAACCGCGCTAGCATTTCTGCTATGGCAAGAATACCTGTTGCGGGCAGACGCAGATCTGAGCAAAGCACAGCGGATCATCCCCGGTGCGGGTTGTGCGGCAAGCAGGGCAAGCTTACCGAGACGGGATGCTGTGGGCAGACTATCTGTGACGACTACGAAAAGTACGTTCCATTCTCATACGCCCGCAATAGCTGTTCGCGAAACCACGACAGGTTTACTCTTTGCGGCCAACATCACAATGGATCACACCCTGGTAAATGGCAGGAGTGCGACGAATGCCGCACGGGTCGTGACACCGAGATGTACGTCTGGTACGGCACCAACGAATATAACTTTGTAAAACTCGCTAACCCGCCGTCTTTTGATCCTACGCTCTGTGCAGAATGCGGAACCCGGATCGACCTCGGTAACGACGCTTACTCACTGTATCGGGGCGCGTACTATTGTGAAAACTGCCCGCCTTAGGAATGACGGCCAACGATCCGGCCAATGCCGGGTCTGCATAGGGACTTCGTCAGTGTGGACGATGAAGACTTCTTCGTCCGGCGGCGGTTGATCGTACCAGTGTGACTGCCGGCTGCCGGTGCCGGCGTACGTCCAGCTAGGTTTGAGCAGGCCTTGATAGGGGGGCACGAGCGGTTGAAAGTCGAGATATTCGTCGATCTCAAATGTGTAGAGGTCTTCGCCGCTGCCGTCGTCATTCAAACGGCCCGAGGCAAGCAGGCGGGCACGCCCGTAGAAAGGTTTGACCCGGGCGTTTTCGATCACTCCGCTAATTGAACGGTATTCTTTTCCCAGCTCGTTATAGTCGACTCCGATTCGCCGGGGGAGGCTCGAGCCGGTAATGGTGGCCGTGCATTCGTCCGTCAGATAGGGGCGGCCCCATCGTTTAGTCGAGATCGGCATAAATGCTAACGCGTTTACCGAGGTACTGGCGTATGTTCTTTAACGCCTCGCAATAGGTGATCGCGGGCACGGCGAACAGTGAATAGTGAATAGTGAGCAGTGAACAGTGGGCAGTGGGGCGGGCACTCCGCACTCCGCACTCGGCACTCCGCGCTCAGAACTCAGCTCACCATAAACTGCGCCATCATGCCGGCGTCTTCGTGTTCCAGATTGTGGCAATGAAATACATAGAGGCCGGTGTAATCGGTAAATTTGCCGATAATACGAATGGTTGCTCCGGGAGGAACATTGACCGTGTCTTTCCAGCCGGCATCCCAGGCAGGTGGCGGGCCTCCGTTCACATCCAGAACCTGAAACATAATGTCGTGGAGGTGCATGGGGTGGTGCATCCCCGATTGGTTTTGAAAGGTCCAGATCTCAGTCGCATTCAATAGCGGATCGGCATCAATGCGGTTGGGGTCGAACGTCATATTATTGATCATCGAATGCCCGGTTAACGTAAATAGCCGTGTAACGGTTGCGTCACCCGGGGGGATCGCCTGCACGGGCCGTAGTGTTTCCGGCACGGAAAATTTGTCTTGTCGCCACTTTCCGTACGCCCGGGCCATTACTCGAAACTGCATGACCTGTGCCGTGGAACCGGTGCCGAGCAGATTGTTGAGAACAATGCTGCTGCCTGTGCTCTGCTGTGCAAAGTCGATCACAAGGTCCACCCGTTCTGCGGGAGACAGAGTGATAGTGCTGCGTGCAGCCGGAGCCGACAAGAGCCCCCCATCCGACCCGATCTGAATGAACTGTTGACCGGTGCTTAAGGAAAACTGGTAACGGCGTGCGTTGGAGCCATTGAGAATGCGGAACCGATACTTTCGCCGCTCGACATGAAAAAAGGGCTGGACAGAGCCGTTTACCAGAATGCGGTCACCCATGAAGCCCGCAATAGCTCCCGCGTTATAAACGAGTGAACCGTCGGCATTGAATTGACGGTCCTGTATGACGAGAGGGATGTCATAACGCCCCGATGGCAGCGGCATCGCGTCCTCGACATCGTCAGAGATGATATAGCAGCCGGCGAGGCCCTGATAAACATTACGACCCGTAAAATCCATCACATGGTCGTGATACCACAACGTCGCCGGTAGCTGGTGGTTAGGATATACGTAGTCCTTGTGTTCGCCCGGCTCGATCATGTCGAGCGGATATCCATCTGACGAGGGTGGTGTGTGGCCGCCGTGAAGATGCACGGACGTTTCCACATTCAGGTTGTTTCGCTGACGAATAGAAACTTCTCTGTCGCTGCGTGCAAGGATGGTGGGCCCCGGGAAACTGCCGTTATAACCCCAAATAGTGGTAAGCAGCCCGGGTATGATCTCTTTTTGCGCCGGCCGCATTGTGATCTCGTAAAAGTCGGTGGTCTCGTTCCGCGACACGGGCTGCAGCACAGGCGGGACCGTCATCGATATCGTAAATGGCGTGACAGGAGGCGAGCCCGTCTGAGCTCTCAGTATCGACGGAAAGAATGCAGTTGAAACGGACCCCACCAGGCCGAACTTAATGAGGTCTCTGCGACTGAACTTATTCATGAAAAACACCCCCCTTATCCTATTAATTACTACTATACTACTTGCCGTTGACGATGTGACAGAGGTCACCCGCAAGCACCCGCACCCAAATCCTCACCCACTCCCCAACTCCCCAACTCATCACTCTACAACTCCGCACTCCGCACCCCACTCCGCACTCCGAACTCCGAACTCCCAATCATCAGCCTGCTGATCAGAACACACTCCCTACCGGTCGTGTCTCCGCCTTTCCATTCGCGTCATTCGCGGGCAAATCTCTTATTCTTCGTTCCCCACTTACTGGATCACGATAACCAAGTGACGGCTGATCTCAACTACAGATCCCTCTATCAGTTTGCGTTCGATGGTTTCAAAATTCTTGTTGAATAGGCTGATTAGCTCAGAATTGCTGATGTTACCGGTTTTGACGTGTAACAGCTTGTACGGTTCTCGGGTGGCAGTGAAACTGTTGTAGAAGTCCCCGTCTTTAGTCACCACGATGCGCTGCTCAGCTAACGAGAGCTGATTTATGTCGGAATCAAGGGTCTCGTTCCCATCACGCAGTTCGATAGTGTGAAGCGTATCATGGCCTTTTTCACGAAAGAGGTCGGCCAGCGACCTTGGCAACTGTGCGTCAACGATAAACTTCATGCGACCAGTTCGCTGATCGAACCAACAGTCGCGAGTTTAGCCGCAAATGCAAGGCAGGCATCCAGATCGGCTTTCTCGAGGTCAGGGTGATCTGCGAGAATTTCGTCACTGGTCATCCCCGACGCCATAAGTTCAAGTACGTTCTCCACAGGGTAACGCTTGTTTCTGATCGTCGGCTTCCCATGACAGATTGCAGGATTGATCGTGATCCTTTTGAGAAGCGCGTGTTCCATAACATCAAAAGTGTAGCACATACACAGCGACCTACTTTCTAGCGCCTATTTCCCTTTACCTTTTGTTCAGCCTATCAGAATCGCCGGCCTGCCCCCTCGGACCTTCCGCTCACTCCCCACTCCCAACTCCGCACTCCCCACTCCGCACTCCGCACTCCCAACTCCGCACTCCGCACTCCGCTCGCCGCACTCAGAACTCCGCACTCAAAGCTCCGCACTTCTCACTATGCGTCACCCGTTTGTACATCAAAGGCTTGCTGAATAAGATCGATCGCGTCGTCGATTTGGTCCATTGAGCTGATCTTTGCTTCAACGTCCCCATTACCCCACCGACCAACGTCTGTAACGTCACGGCAAAGACCTTTTGGATCATGGACATCGGCGAAGGTCATATTGAGAGACAATCGCAGGGCCGACGCGAGCGGCACTATATCAACAAAGTTCGTTGCCGACTTATATGCAATGTAAAGCTTCTTGAATTCTTCTCTAACGGACGGATCGATATTGAGAATGCGCAACCTCAATTGATTGAACAATTCCAACATTTCACCTCTGAGGTAAGGAAAATCGTCTAGTGAGTAACCGGCTTCAGTCTCTGGTTCCTCGGGACGGTAAGTTGCCAGAATCTCGTCAGAAAGGCTTGGAGCTGGCCAAATACCTTTCGCTTTCTCTGCAAGACGCAGTGCCCTTACTTCGATCTCTTGCTCGGTCCAACGGTCGACTTGACGAAGATACTCGTTGAGCCGCAGAGGCGAATCATTAAAGCCCCCGGACATAGTCTTTTTGTAGCTGAACGGCCGGTCGCTTAGTTCGGGGTTATATCCCGTGAGTGTGAGATTCCCGAGTTTATGTAAATACCGTTCGTGGACTGCCGCCCAATCCAGTCCCCAACATCTCTTTCCATTCTGAAGATAAACGCGGGTTCTGCGGCATAATGTGCTCGATAGTGAGGGCCTCCGTATTCACGACTTCCTTTCGGCCGTCGTTCTCGAGTTTGTTAAGAAAGTAATTTCGCGGGCGGAAGCTGTATAAGTCTTTTGCAACTAGCTCCGTTTCAAACTCGATGTCGTTGGGAAAACGCTGATAACTCTTCATCAACTGAAATGCTGCCTCGACGCTCTCGACGTAATTCTCTTTACTTACAGATTTATGCATATTACCGAACGTCTTGTTCATACTGTTCGTCGGAATTCCGCACACGGCGCGTCGCAGCACGTAGCTCTCTACGAGGTTGATAATTCTCAATAACTCACTTTTCGTTAGGCTACCGGCTTTAAAATCAGCATATAGCACGAGGAGAAACGGATAGCTAACGTCAACCTTTAACTTTGAAATGTTCTTGAATACGGCCTGAAGATCTTCGTCAGGGGCCTTATGTAGAACTATATCGATGTAGTAGCTGGATAAGGTGTAAACATCGGCAACCAACTGTTCGATCTCGGAGTCAACTATTCTACCTTTCGCGAATTCCTTGAACTCTTCATAAACCCTGCCAATCACCGGAATGCGCCCGGTTCTCACGGTCAAATAATCACGAATGAATCCGTTAAATCGACTTGCGTATTCATTGCCATAGCTTTGTTCCATCGGGTACCAGTAGCGCTCATACAATTCGGTTTGACGATCGGGCGGCTGACCCATAAGGATGAAGTTGCGGATCAGGTCTGCTTGCGACAGGTCAAGCCCCGTAGAGTTAAGGCTCTCAAATATGAGCTGCGGATTGTCTTTATCTTTTTCCAACGCCACGTCAACAACGAAGAGCTGCTGAATACCGTGATAAACGCGCGTTACATTGTCAGCGGTTATTGATTTCTTGAAGAACTCATAATTCTCCGCGACACGGATAGACTCGTTGTCGCCGAACGGCGTTCGGTTCAGCACTTTTCGCAGCGTTTCTTTGTCATGCCGAGTGAGGTGCAGCTTGAAATGCAGCTCGCCATCTTCCTCGTCATTGACCAGATAGTAATTTCTTAACTTTTTTGCCGTCGTGTCGAGGGCATCTGGATTACTTTCGAGGAACTCGGCCAGGGCCGTGATCAGCAGCGAGATCGTTGTAAGGCGTTGCTGCCCGTCAATAACCAAAAACCTTGGGACATCACCCTGCGTATGAATGCCCGGCTGAAAGTAAACGACGGAGCCAATGAAATGGCCATGAAGCGATTCGTCGTAGTCGACCTCAAGAATGTCTTGAAACAATTTTCGGCAATGAGCAACCTGCCAGCTATACGTCCGCTGATAGATCGGTATCACAAATTGTTTAGGGCCACGGATCAGAGCTAGAAAATTCAGTGCGGAAGCTTTCATATTTTTTCACTACATCCAAGACTCAGACAGTGTTTCTGCCTGTTGAAGTACGAGGTCGATAGCCGACTCGGTTTTGTCGGGCGGATATTTATACTTTCGGAGAATACGTTTTACCATCAACCTCAATCTAGCTCGAACTGTTTCCCGGACCGACCAGTCTACGGTAGTGCTTTTGCGAAGACTCTCCGTTAGTTCAATAGCGATCTTTTTGAGAGTATCATCGCCAAGCTCACGCACGGACGCTTCGTTGTCAGCCAGGGCGTCATAGAAAGCAGTTTCATCCAGGTTGAGTCCCAGTTGCTCGCCGTGCTTGGCCGCCGCCTGGAACTCTTTTGCCATGTTTACGAGTTCCTCGATGACCTGCATCGTCTCGATAGCTCGGTTGTGATATTTGTTCAGAGTAGCGGTGAGCAGTTCGGTGAATTTCTTACTCTGAACTACGTTCGTTTTCATGCGGGCTTTGATCTCGTTCTTGAGCAAACGCTCCAGCAACTCAACCGCCAAATTCCTCTGCGGCATTAATCTAACTTCTTCGAGAAACTCTTCCGATAGAATGCCGATGTTCGGACGTTCAAGCCCGGCCACCGCAAAGATATCCATCACCTCATCTGACGTGACGGCACGGCTCATGATCTGGCGCAGCGCGAGTTCCCGCTGTTCGTTGTTGTAACGCCTTAGCGATGCCTCAGGCTTACCGATAAATATCTTGACTGCCTGGAAGAACGCGATCTCCTCGCGATACTCCATCGCGCCGTCGAGTGTGCAGCAGAGGGCAAAAGCGTGAGTCAGGGCAACAACGCTATCAAAGAACGCCTTCTTACGGTCCTCGCCCAAGCTCAATATGTGATCCGCCGCGTCAGGCAGCAGGCTAATCGCGTCGGCCTCAAAATCCTGATAATCAAAGCCGTGAAACATGCCCCGTATACGGTCAATATTTTCAATTACGATCGGAACGGTCGTTTCCGCCGCGTCGCTGTAAAGGTCTTCGCCGCCGCTTTCGGTGTACTGCTTTAACGCTTCCTGCAGTTCATGGCCAATGCCTATGTAATCTACGACAAGGCCGCCCGGCTTTTGTTTGAAGACGCGGTTGACGCGGGCAATTGCCTGCATTAGCGAATGGCCGCGCATCGGTTTGTCGATATAGATCGTATGCAGACTCGGAGCGTCAAAACCCGTAAGCCACATATCGCGGACAATGGCGACCTGAAAATCGTCTTCGGGATTCTTAAATCTCTTTTCGAGGTCTTTTTTGATCTGTTTGGGGTAGATATGCGGTTGCAGGCTTGATTTATCGCTCGACGAACCGGTCATGACAACTTTCAGGACGCCTTTCGTCGGGTCGGGATCGTGCCAATCAGGACGCAAGGAAATAATTTCGTTGTAAAGCCTTACGCAGATCTCGCGGCCCATGCAGACGAACATCGCTTTTCCCGGCCCGGCTGTGGTCTTCGACATTTCCGTCTGGCGGGCTTCGAAATGCTTCACAAAATCGGCTGCGATCTTTTTCAGACGCTGTTCCGAGCCGACAACCTTTTCCAACGCGGCCCAACGGCTGTGCGAGCGAGCCCGTTCGGTTTCCTCGTCGTCTTCGGTAAGTTCCTCGACCTGTTCATCTAGGGTTGGAGATTCGTCCGGGTTTAATTCCAACTTCGCAAGTCTGTTTTCGTACAGGATCGGAACGGTCGCGCCGTCTTCCTGTGCCTGCTTCATATCGTAGATGTCGATATACGATCCGAAAACGGCCTGCGTATCGCGCTCAAGCATCGATTTCTTTCGGCAGATTGTTCAGAGTTGCGATTAATGTGTAAAGGCCCGGAACGAGTTTGTAAAATCGCTTGTCCCGCTGAACACGTTCATCAATCGTCTTGTGCGGAGTCAGGCCCTTAATTACGTTGTGAATCGAATAGATCGCGGGAGCATGTTCGTGCAACGTTTTAAGCGTCGCTACGTTGTCGTTTTGTCGAATGACCTTTTCGATTGCGTCCGACCAAGTAAAAGTATCTTTTGCCATAATTTCCCTTAGGCCTCAGCCGCGTTTGCCGAGTTGCAGATGCCGATGAAGTATTCCCGTTCGTTGGTGAACAAATCAACTTGGGAACGGACGTAATCTATCATTTCCGGATTGATGTCTAATCCAATGTATCGTCGGCCCAAATCTTCACATTCAAATAGCGTTGTTCCGCTTCCCATAAAGGGCTCGAAAACAACCTCGCCGCGTTTGGTATATCGAGACAGCAGCTGATAAGGAATCTGTGGAATAAAGTTTCCGTGATAAATGTTCTTGTGTTTACCAGTTTTGCCGCGCTCATTAATCAGCCAAAGCGAATCGGTATTCACGTCCGAGTCGCGCCATTTTTCAAGATCGATGTCATTAAACTTCGCCATTAGAGTTAATGTAGCACGCACACTTCACTCCCGCAGGCGGAGTTCCGAATTGCCAACGCGGATCGCCTTCGAGCGATGCGTTCCACCAGTCGGAGATATTAAACGGCGGATTCGCCATTATGTAATTTGCCCGCAGGTCGGGATGCTGATTGCGGAGAAATGTATCGGCGGGCTCTTTGCCAAGATTAAAGTCCATCCCGCGAATGGCGAGGTTCATTGCAACCAGACGCCATGTTGTCGGGTTTGATTCCTGCCCGTAGATGGAAATATCGCCAAACCGCCCGCCGTGCGATTCCATAAACTTTTCGCTACTCACAAACATCCCGCCCGAACCGCAGCACGGATCGTAAACTTTGCCTTTGTGCGGTGCGAGAACTTCGACAAGGACCTTTACAACGGAAGCAGGCGTGTAGAACTGACCGCCCTTTTTCCCTTCGGCATTGGCAAACTGTCCGAGAAAGTATTCGTAAACCTCGCCGAGCAGGTCTTTTGCATTATGGCCGTTTCCGACAAGCCCGATTTTTGAAATTTCATCTACAAGCTCGCCCAATTTCCCCGGCTCAAGTTCGGTGCGGGCAAAACGCTTATCAAGCAAACCTTTTAGCCGGGGATTTTCGCTCTCGATTTCGACAAGTGCGTCGTCAATGTATTTACCAATGGTCGGCTGCTTGGCCCGTTCTCTGATCCACTCCCATCGTGACATCGCGGGAACCCAGAATACGTTCCTCTCGGTATAATAATCACGTTCTTCCAGATCGGCTTCTCTGGTCGAAACGTCCTCGATGAAATATTCGTCACTAGGATCGGCAAACCGCTCCGCCAGTTTGGAGCGATGCTCGGCGAACGAATCGGAAATGTATTTAAGAAAGATGAGGCCGAGCACAATATGCTTGTACTCAGCGGCATCCATATTGGAACGAAGCTTATCAGCCGTCGCCCAAAGCGTTTTCTTGATCTGGTTATCCATAGGTCTTTGCCCTTCGAGCTTGTTGGTTTTGCATCGGGAGTATAGGGCCTCGGGGTGGCCAATCAGAGTGCCGCTAGCATATCATTTTTCTTTAATTGGTTGAAAGCACGGAACGGAGTGGAATGCAGAGCCCCTGATCGTATCGACCTCGGTAACGACGGTTATTCGTTATCGGGGGCGCCTGCTTTTGTGAAGACTGCTCAGGCTCGCAACTGAAAGCACGCCATAAGAAGGCCCGCCAACGACTCGGCAAATGATCACAAGGCATCACTTACCGACTTCCAGGTTGAGGCCGGGAACTAGTGTGCTATTCGAGTCTCTGCGGCTCTTCGGTGTGTTGGTCGGACATTAGGGTTTGAATCTCGGAGGTGGGGGTTTTTGATGAGAAGATGCGCGAGGTGATGCGGAAGAATTGGATAAAGCCGATGACGGAGCCGAGGACGATGCCGCCTACCATGCCGCAGGGCGAGGTGCCGAGCAGGAGATCGGCGAGCCAGCCGAGGAAGAGCATAAACGCAACCGAGCTGAAAAAGACTATGCCGGCGGACCATGCCAGGCCGCTGCGGCGGACGGTCTCATCCTTTGATTCGGACTGGAACTGGGCGGCGTCGAATTGTTCGTCAAAGTGCGCGGTCTGGCCGAGCCATGCCTTATCCACCTTAGATGGGGCGTGGGATCAGCGGAGAACGGGTCGACGGGCGGCTGCTGCTCGTTCAGCAAGGGACCTTTCAGACGGTTCGGCGGAATTGAAAAAAAAACGACCCCCCGTGGAGTAGGTTGTGCACGACCACTTTCGATTTGATCTTCTTTTCAGCTTTTCAAATCAAAGTCTGAGTTCCAAAAACAGAATATGCAGCGGTTTCATACTTGCTTGTCGTCGAGCAAGAGCGGTTGGAAACCTGCCTGCCGGAAATGTTCGTCTGTCGTTAGAGCGGCAAGTTGGATGATTATTGGTCGTTACGACAGACGAAGAGCAGTCGGTCAATTCCGTTCCGCCCAGGCAATTAAGATTTTGCAGGCCTACCACTCCGTCTGCCGAAGCGGCATCTACCCCTCCTGATCAGGAGGGAAGCTTAGAAGATCAACCACCCCGTCTACCGAAGCGGCATCCACCCCTCGTTCTGGCACAAACGACGTGCCAGTGTTGCGGTAGGCCCGCAACCGTGGAAGGAGGGGAGCTGGAAGGCCAACCACCCCGTCTGCCGAAGCGGCATCCACCCCTCCTTTGGAAGGAGGGGAGCTGGAAGAAAGATATTTAGCTTTGTGATCGGCTTTATGCGGCGGTTAGTTTGCAGTAGAGGTTTAGGAGCCGCATGTTGTCGAGGGAGTTGACGCGGGTAGAGGCGATGCGGGGGTCGGCGACGATGATAGCGAGGCACTGGGCGCGGGAGATGGCGACGTTGACGCGGTTGCGGTCGAGGATAAAGCCGAGGCCGCGGGAGCCGTATTCGCCGTAGCTCGAGCACAGCGACAGAATGCAGACGGGGGCCTCCTGGCCCTGAAATTTATCGACGCTGCCAATACGCGCGCCGTCGGGCAGAACGGAGCTCAGGGCACGGACCTGTGCGTTGTAGGGCGAGATAAACAGAAAGTCGGCGAGTAGGAGCGGCCGTGTTTTACCGTTTGCGTCTGTATACGTTCGCCCGATCAGCCCTTCGAAAACAGCCCGGACACGCTCGGCCTCTTCATCGCTCTGCTGGACATTGCCGTCGTGCTCGACGCCGCTGAAGACGATGCCGCATTGTTTTGAGATCAGAGAGGCTCCGCCCGCTACATCGATAGATCGGCGGGCGCAGTTCTCATGCGAACTCAGACGCCCCTCATAGATGCTGTCGGAAATAAAAGAGCAGATAGCGGGATGCATCCGCCACGACCGGGCGAGAAACAGGCCATAGTCGTCCGGCACTACTGAATGGAAAATGGGCAGGTCCGCCCGGCTCGCTTCAACGTCTTTTAGAGCGTACTGCAGGCCCGACATACCCGCGTCGCCGGGGTGCGAACCCTGCACGGGCTGCTCGATCTGCATCTGATCGCCGAGCAGGACGAGGTTGCGTGCAGAGCGTGACATAGCGACGACATTTGCGAGCGAGACCTGGCCCGCTTCGTCGATAAACAGATAGTCGAGCCCTTCGCTCCACTCGTCGCGTGCAAACAGCCACGCCGTGCCGCCGATAACACCCCCCGTGTATGCGTCAAAGGCGTCTTTGTTCAACTTGATGTAACCAAACCCGGGGTTGTCGTCAAACAGCTTGCCGCTGTCTTCGCCGCCCGCCTTTAGGCCGCGCAGAGTGCCGCCCGCCTCGCTGAGGGCTTCGCCGCAGCCGCACAGCAGGTTTACGATCGCCTTGTGCCCGTTCGAACAGACGCCGACGCGTTTGCCACTCCGCACCAGTGCATTTATCACACGCGCCGCAGTGTATGTCTTGCCGGTGCCGGGCGGGCCCTGGATGACCAGGCAGCCGCCGTCCATCGCCGATGTCACGGCGGTCGCACGGTCGATAACGCTGCCTTC
>JBBQGO010000009.1:0-16624 GCA_038323125.1 Pyrinomonadales bacterium | reverse complement strand
CGGAACTAATCAGCACGGGTCGAGCTATTCATTTGACGAATTGCAGTGACTGAACCGTGAACAGGCTGAAAACGGCACGGTCAGCTTTGTCTTGTGCGCGAGGCCGGGACCATTGTATGTGAAGGTTCTTTTGTAAACGGCAAAGGCTCGGGCACCTTTACCTTTACCCCAAATCATGCCTATGTCAGCGGCATGCAAAGCCGCGGATATACGCTATCTGACGAAAAGCTTTTCGCCTCGGCAACTCTTGATCTGACAGTGGCTTTCGTTGACGATCTGCGGTCAGCAGGCTTTGCGAACATAATGGTAGACGATCTCTTCAAGGCCCGAATTTTTAATATAACACCTCAATTCATGGCCGAAATGAAGGCTACTGGCTTTCCCGAGTTAGGGATGGAAGAACTCGTAAAGGCTCGGATCTTCAAGATAGACGCTGATTATGTCCGACAGGTCCACTCGATGGGGTTTGCGGGCAAGGATTTCGAAAGTCTTGTAAAGTTTCGGATTTTTGATATCACGCCTGAATTCTTAAGTGAGTTAAAGGCTGAAGGGATGACGGGTCTTTCATCTGAGGATGTCGTTAAGTTCATGATCTTCAACATCAGCCCGGGCTTCATTCGTACGGCCCGTGCCGAGGACCCCAACGTAACTGTGGAAGAGATGGTTCGAATGAAGATCGGCGTTGGCAAACGGTCCGGAGTCGACTAATTGCAGATCTGGTTATAGAGCATTCAGAAAGGGGGTCGATCCGAATTACACGGTTCGGCCCCTTATTCCGACCTATTCGAATTGCTTCTTGAATTCTTCGAACATCCCTCGCAGCGATTCAACTTCGGTTTTCAGCTCCTTAACCTCGGCGTCGAGTGCCTCAATGCGCTCGTTATCGATAGATCTTCCGCCGGATATACGGGGAACCGGTAACGTTGATATATCGATCTCGCCCGAAAGCAGATGTGCAAAGCGGGCTTCTTTCTGGCCAGGCAGACGCTCGAGCTTTATTACGAGCGGTTCATCTCGACGAGCAAGGCCATCCAGGGCTTCCTGTATCTCTCCCAGCCCCGCGAATGCATGCAGCCTCTCGGTGCGTGTCCGCAATTCGCCCAGCGTCTGAGGGCCGCGAAGAAGCATTACGCAGATAACGGCCACCGCGGGCGGATCCAGCTCGTATACGCTGGGCACCATATGCTTATATTTCGGGACGCGACTCGTGCTGCCATAAAAAACATACACAAGATTGCGGTCACGCAGCCGCTCGAGCACGCCGGTTACCGTCGTTTCATCGTACGATACGACGGGATCGCGATTGCTCTTTTGATTGCAGGCGTTTACCAGGGCATTAAGCGTGAGGGGGTAGTATTCCGGCGTCGTAAGCTGCTTTTCGACTAGCGATCCGAGGACGCGGGCTTCGGTTTCATTAAGGATCTCGACCATTGGTTCTCTATGTTCCTACGTGGGTTTCTTGGTTAACAATAGTAATCTACAATTTAAGTCGTGGATATTCTAGTTGCACGAACTGAAGACCAGATAGAAATGGCATTTGAACGGCTTTCCAAGGCAGCTCAACTCGGCTGCGATACCGAGACCTCGGGTTTTAGTGCTCGTGCGGGCGAGCTGTTCTCAGTTCAGTTTTCCGATGGGGAATTCAACGTTCTGGTGCCTGTCAGCGAAGGCGTACAACTGGGGCCGTTTGCGGGCATTCTCACCGATGCAGCGATAATCAAGATCTTTCACAACGCCAAATTCGACCTTGAATTTCTGCACGAAAACGGATATCAGGTAGAAAATATCTTTGACACAATGATCGCTGAAAAGGTGATCACACGCGGTGCCCATCAATCAGCTTCGCTGGCCGAAACGCTATATCGCTACTTCGCCGTCGATCTCGATAAAACTCAGCGTGCTAAGTTCAGTCGTAAATGGGACGGCATATGGACCAAAGATCTGGTTGATTACGCTCTTTCCGATGTGATACACCTTCCCTGTTTGATGGAACATCAGAACGCATGGATGCAGCGGCTGGGAATGTTGGAGGAATACGCTGAACAGGTGGCGAAGATGACGGTCACCCGCGTTACCAGCGGTGATAGGCCGGGTGCCCCTCGTTGACTGCGACGAAGGTGCCGCGGCAAGTGGCGCAGATCTTTTCGTTAGCGATGAGCTCGGCCTCGACCGTGGCCCTGTTGTTCTTTGATTCGACGACCCGGGCCCGAAGATTCATCACCGCATCGCTCGGCGTCGGCCGCAGAAGCTTTACATGAAAGTCCGCCGTAACGGTACAATCCGGTTTTTCCTTGCCATCGCGTTTCATCATAAAATACGCCGCTGCCCAGTTTGAGTGACAGTCGAGCAGAGAACCGATGATGCCCCCGTTGAGCATTCCCGTAAAAGCCTGGTGATGCGGTTCGGCACGCCACTCGGCAACAACCTCATCGCCGTCGGGAAAACTGTTGATGTGCAGCCCCTTTTCATTTGCCGGGCCGCAGCCAAAGCAGATGCTGTCGGGCGAGTATGTTTCCTGGATCGATCTCTTGTTTTCCATTACGCAAATATCGTATCGGCGGTCATCTAAATCTCTTTGATAGGCATTTTGTCCAGAGTCTTGGTCGTGTGATCTGTAACGCTCATAACCGGTTCGCGGTGTTCCAAGAGTTGGGCCGTTGTACGCGTCTCCAACTGTGCCGGGGAGGCAACTGGCGCGGCAGGTTCCAGAACCCGGAGTTTTGCATCGATCAACTTCGGGACCTGTTTGACAAGCATTGCGCAAATGCCGAATACAGACGCGAGATATGCCAGGACGATTAGCGTGACGACCTCGGTCCTGACCTCTTTATCCAAAAGTACCGCAACGAGTCCGACCAGGATACCGAGCCCAAACATAACGATCAGGAACAGCGTGGTCAGAATGTTGTCGAGCATCTTGCCCGGCATTCCGTCTTTGTCCTCGTCCATTTTCGCGAGCCGTTCCCCACAGCCATTGCAGTACTTAAGAGCTCCGTCAACAGTTTTTCCGCATTTGGGACAGTACATTAGAAAATAGTCAGGTTGACTTCGGACTGATCTTTTCTTCGAGCCAATTTGTAAGCGTGTCGACCGACTCGATATGCACGGGCTTGCCCTTCCATGCTTTGATAGCGAAGATCACGAGCATTACTGTGGTGACGATCTGAAAGACGAAGTTGCCGACAAAGGCGAGCTCCGTGATGCCTCCGACTATGCCAAGCATCGTGGTCACGATCAAGATTCCGATATGGGCAGCGAGGCCCTGTGCGGCGTGAAAGCGAACTTTGCTCTCGCTGGACGGTACCAGGAACAGGATCAACAGGCCGGCGATCATTCCGATATACCACGGGATGTATGGCAGCGCGGTTAGTACGTTTTCGGGCAGGCCTACCTTTTCGACCTTTCGCGAAATAGAGTGGTCGCCGGCAAAACCGACGGGCTGATAGGTCTGATGATCGTAATTGCTGTTAAACCCTTGGGAAAACGCTGCTGGGTCCGTCGACGCAAACCGCCGCGTCTGTTCCTCGGACGGGTCGGCGAACTTTTGCGTACGCGCACCGGCCGATCCGAGAGTTTGAGTTCCCTGACCGGCGGCCGCAGCCTTTGCTCGCTCAGGGAAGTCCGGATCGAGCGGATTGGTGTCGTACTTGTTAGCCATGTCTAGCTTAATTTTACGACATTGAGTCGGATTAGTTCAGACAAATTAAGGAGTAGTGGATATCGCGCACGCAATAGCGCATCTAAAGCAGACAATGGTCGCCAGATAGGGTTCCGCTTTCCCCTGCATTCTAGCCCTTAACATTTGTCGCCGTTGGCGAGAGTCGAGAACTTACTCGATGACATCGATCCCCAACTCCTTTAACTGCCCCTCATCCACCTCGCCCGGCGAGTCCATCATCAGGTCCTGCGCGGATGCTGTTTTGGGGAACGCCATGACGTCGCGAATGTTCTCGGTGCCGCAGAGGATCATGCAGGTTCGTTCAATGCCGGCGGCGAAACCGCCGTGGGGTGGTGTCCCGTATTCGAGGGCGTCAAGGAAGAAGCCAAAACGCTCACGTGCCATTTCGGGCGACAAGCCGAGTGCTTTGAAGTTCAGGGCCTGTATGTCTTTCTGATGGATACGGATCGAACCGCCGGCGCACTCGTACCCGTTGATGACGGCATCGTACGCCTTGGCGCGCACCTGGCCGAGCAGATGGTGGTCGGCGTCATTCTCGACCGCACGCTTGAACAGCTCCAGGTCCTCATCCATCGGCGAAGTGAACGGGTGATGTGCCGCGTCATACCGGTCCGACTCCGCGTCGTGCTCGAACATCGGAAACTCGGTCACGATGAGGGGCTTATAAGCTCCGCGGTCGATGAGGTCCTCGCGTTTGGCGATCTCGACACGCAATGCACCAAGTGCAGCCGCGACCACCGATCTGCGGCCGGCGACGATCAGGACGATATCACCTTTTTCAGCCCCGGAAACCGAAGCGAGTTCCGCGATCTTTTCCTCGCCCATCGCCTTTAAGAGCGATGACGTCGTTCCTTCATCGCCGAGCTTGATCCCGGCGAGAGCACCGGCACCGTAGCGCTTCGCAAAATCCTGCAGGTCGTCGAGCTGCTTTCGTGAGTAGTCGGCCTTGCCGCTCACGACTATGCATTTGACCTCGCCTTTCGCGGAAAGCGTCGACGCGAATGGTGCAAAGTCGGTGTCGCGCAGAGCATCGCTGAGGTCAACCAACTCCATCTCAAACCGCAGATCCGGCTTGTCCGATCCGTAACGCCGCATCGCTTCGGCGTAGGTCATCCGCGGCCATTGGGCCGGCAGTTCGACATCGATCAGCTTGAATACATGCCCGAACATCCCCTCGATCTCACGATACGCCATCTCCTGGTTGGCAAACGACATCTCCATATCGAGCTGCGTGAACTCAGGCTGACGGTCCGCTCTGAGGTCCTCGTCGCGAAAACAGCGTGCGATCTGATAGTACTTATCAAACCCCGAGATCATCGTTAGCTGCTTGAGGATCTGCGGCGACTGCGGCAGGGCGAAGAACTTGCCGGTGTGGATACGCGAAGGCACGATAAAGTCGCGTGCACCCTCGGGCGTGGATTTGAGCAGGATCGGCGTCTCGATCTCGATAAAGCCGCGGTTGTCAAAATACTCGCGAATCGCGGCGACGGCCTTCGCACGCATACGGATGTTGTGCTGCAGCCGCGGCCGGCGCAGGTCGAGGTATCGGTATTTGAGCCGCGTCGACTCGTCCGCGAGGTTCTCGGAACCTGCGACCTCGAGTTGGAACGGAGGGACCTTTGCGTCGTTGAGTATAAGTATCTCGTTAACGCGGACCTCAATGTCGCCGGTTCCGAGTTTTGCGTTATGAGTACCTTCGGAACGCGAAACGACTTCGCCCTTGATCGCCAGGACGAACTCGCCGCGAAGGTTCTTTGCCTTTGCATGAGCCTCGGGCGCTTCCTCTTCGCTGACAACGACTTGAGTCAATCCCTCGCGGTCGCGCAGGTCGATAAAAGTAAAAACACCAAAGTCGCGCTTCTTAGCGACCCATCCCATCAGCACCACCTGCCCGCCAACATCGCCCTCGCGAAGCTCACCGCAAGTGTGCGTCCTCTCTAACCGTCCTAGTGAATCCAACATAAGAAATTTGCCCGCGAAACACGCGAAAAACACGAAACAAGCAGAGGCAATCGTATAACCGTTTCTACGCCTTTCCCCGCTCGGGCGATTGATCGAAATTTCGCCTGTTAGCTATTCTTTCATACTCTACTTTTGGGTAGTGTCCAAAGTTTACAAGTAATGCTAGCTCAAAGCTTGTTGCGTTCAGATAATTCAACGACTGAGCACGGTGGGCGTCCATAAGCCGATCGACAGCCTTGATCTCTACTATTATCTTTCCGTAACAAATAAAATCCGGTTTGAAGAATTGTTGCAATAATCTGCCTTTATATTCAAGTTCCAACGTCGGTTGCGGAACGAACGGGATCTCATGAAGCAAAAACTCGATCTGTAGACATTCCTGGTACACCGGCTCCGTAAATCCGCAACCCTTCTGCTTATAGACCTCGAAGCACGCACCCATTATCTTGTAGCTTTCTGATCTGTAAATAATCTCCGTCATTCTCTTTCGTCCGTTTCGCGTGTTTCGCGGGCAATCCCTCCTAAGCCAC
The DNA here is from genome assembly GCA_038323125.1 of Pyrinomonadales bacterium. GTDB lineage: Bacteria > Acidobacteriota > Blastocatellia > Pyrinomonadales > Pyrinomonadaceae > OLB17. The sequence continues at coordinate 10,453 of JBBQGO010000009.1, read as the reverse complement.
AAAGTAGAAGCGGGCGAAATAATAGAGGATCGGGGCGGCGAAGAGGAGGCTGTCCAGCCTATCGAGGAAGCCGCCGTGGCCGGGTAGGATGCTGGCTGTGTCTTTTGTTTTCGAGCCACGCTTCATTGAGCTCTCGGCGAGGTCGCCCAGGACGCCGGTTACCGCGAGGACGCACGCGAGCGGAATGGACCATTGGTACGGCAGTTCCGGAAAGAACCACCATGTTGCAAGTGCCGCGAGTCCGGCTGCGGCCAAGACGCCTCCTATCAACCCCTCTACAGTTTTGCCGGGCGAGATCGAGGGAGCGAGTTTGTGCTTGCCGAGCGCCCAGCCTGTAAAGTACGCTCCGGCGTCCGACCCGAACATAACTAGAAAAAAGAAGCTCAGCAGATCTGTCGACAGTCCCGGCGGCGTTTCAAAACCGATACGGATCGCCACGAGGAAACCGCCCAGGAAGGCGATGTAGAGCACGCCCAGGATCGTCACGCCCATCCCGGTCAGCATCTTGGAAAAGTCCTTTCGAAACCTAAACGCCTGCGTGATCAGCACCGCAATAATGAATAGGATCAGCGTCGCGATGATCAGATCGGGCGACCGGCCGGGTGCGTCAAACACGAAGCCGACAAACAGAGCTGCGGCCCCAAGGTAGCCGATCGCCGCGTCAGCCTTGAGTTCGAGTTTTTTGGTCAGCGAATAGAACTCAAAGAGGGCGGCGGCCAGTGCGAACGCGGCGATCGCCACAAAGAGCCACACCGTCTGAGGAAAAAAGGACGGCAGGACGATCGACGCGATCAGTATGGGTAGCGCTACAGCGGCTGTAAGCAATCTGGTTTTCATATAATGTCAGAACCGCCCTTCGCTGAGCGGGCGATTACTTATCCCATTCCGAATTAGGAAATTGCCCGCGAATTAAGCAAATAAACCCTAATAAATCGCAATCTTATGGATTTTAACAAAGGAACATCATATTCGTGTCACTTTACGCTATTCGCGGGCTCCGTATACACAAAGCCGTCTGTCGCTAGGGCCTGTCCTATGCAGGCGGTTCTGACCTCACTGCGCCGAAGCGCCGATCGCGCTTCTGATAATCAAGGATGGCCTCAAACACCTGCGGCCTTCGAAAATCGGGGAACAGCGTAGGCGTCACGTATATCTCGCTATAAGCAAGCTGCCACAACAAAAAGTTTGAGATCCGAAACTCACCGCTCGTCCTGATCAGCAGATCCACCTCGGGCAGGCCGTGCGTGTATAGGTGATGCTCAATGTCTCGCTCGGTGATGCTGTCGATCGTATCGCCGGCCTCGAGAGCGGCCTGCGCGGCCTTTTTACAGGCTTCGACGATCTCAGCCCGGCCGCCGTAGTTTAGAGCTACGCTCATGATCATGCCGTTGTTAGCGGCGGTTTTCTCCATTGCGGCGGCGATCTCTCTTTGTACATCGGGCGGCAAGCCCGAGATATTACCGATCGCCTGAAACCTGATGTTGTTCGAATGCACTTCGTTGAGGTCGCTTCGGATATATCGTTTGAGCATCTGCATCAAACCGGATATCTCGGCCCGAGGACGTTTCCAGTTCTCGGTTGAGAAAGCATAGAGCGTGACGGCTCTGATATCCAGCCTGGCACAGGTATCGACTATCGCCCTTACCGAGTCAGCCCCGGCCCGGTGTCCAAAGATCCGCGGTTTTCCGCGCTGTTTGGCCCATCGGCCGTTGCCATCCATTATCACGGCAATATGTCTGGGTGAGCGCTCGGGGTCGATCGCAGCCAGAAGGCCGGCCTCGGCGGAGTTTGGCTTGACTATACCCTCAAAACTTTTGAGCATCGAATATTTACGGGCCGGTCAGCGCTTTAACATCCTCTCTTCGCTTCGGACGATCGCATCACGATTGATCGGCCCGTAGATATGAGGATATATCTCGTTATTTGTGGACGGTTCACTGACCACGCGCGACATCAGGCGGTCACTGTCGATCTCGAGCACAATGATGCTGTCCTGACCCCTATAATAACGTTCGATAACCGCGTCGAGCTGTTTGGCAAAACTGCAGTGTATAAACCCTTCGTCGGTCAGGCTCGGGGCCCTATAAATATCTGATTCAAGCGCGGCCCACACATCAGGCAGCACGATGTGATATATCAACATTTTATTAGTCTAGTCGTACTCGACGCGAAGCAGTGTCAAACCCTGTGCAGAGGCCGTTTTGCCCGCAAGGTCGCGGTCACCAGTGACGATCGCCGTCTGAATTGTATCAGAATCTTTTTCGCCGCGTCCGACCTCCAGCATCGTGCCGACGATCGAACGGACCATGTACCGCAGAAAGCCCGACGCGGTTATTCGAAACTCGATCATCGTACCGCGGGCGCGATCCTCCCAGTGCGACTCGACGGTAAAATCGAGTACATTGCGTACGCGGCCCTCGGTATCTGATTTGGCAGCCGAGAATGCGGTCCAGTCGTGCTCGCCGAGGAACAGCCGGGCAGTGTCATTCATTTTCGAAACATTAAGCGGCCGGGCTTCGTGATGAGCAAACCGCCTCCAGAAGGGTGACATAACAGGGCCGTTGAATACGCGGTATACGTAGGTCTTACGTTTTGCCGAGAAACGGGCGTGGAAGTTGTCAGGGGCCTTTTCAGCCGCCATGATCCTGATGTCACGCCACATGTTGCCATTGATCGCGTGCCTGAGCTTCTCAGGTGTGAACTTGCCGTTCAAATGCACATTTGCGACCTGCCCCTCAGCGTGAACCCCCGCGTCCGTACGGCCCGAGCCGACCACTCCGACCTCGGTATCCGCAAGCATACTGATCACCCGCTCCAGTTCGCCCTGTATGGTCCGGTCATTCTCCTGCACCTGCCAACCGTGAAAGTCGGTACCGTCGTATTGAATGAGCAATCTGTAATTCATGAACTTCGGCTGCCGGGCTTTACGGCCTTCTCTCCGCGTGCGCACATGGGACATGCGTCTGGATCGTAGCTCGGCACATCGAGGCTGACCAACGAAACGCGCCGAACTCCGACATCGGCCGTCCCGTTCGAGCGGTCGATCACGGATGCCGCCGCGACGACGCTGGCCCCGCGTTCCGACAGTGCCGCGATGCATTCGCGGGTTGAACCGCCGGTAGTGATAACGTCCTCGACCACGAGGATGCGTTCGCCGGGCGTCACCGAAAAACCGCGACGGAGCGTCATCGTACCACTTTCACGCTCTGTCCAAATAAACCCGATACCAAGCGCCTGCGCCGCTGCAAACCCGATCACCAATCCGCCGATGGCCGGCGAGGCGACCGTGTCGATCTGTTCGCCGATAAAATGAGATGCTATCTCGCTCCCGTATTTTAACGCATTAACCGGGTCCTGGAGTGCGAGAGCACACTGCAAATATTTCGGACTATGTAGTCCGCTCGAGAGAATAAAATGCCCATCGAGCAAAGCTCCAGTCTCTTTGAAATGCCAAAGTATGTCTCGCATGTAAAGGGTTGTTTGCGGTTTAGAGTTTTACCGCTAAAATCAACTATAGATGACACCGTATCCTAACTTAATTTCCGGGTCTTTGCTAATAAATGAGACAGTGGCGCTGCTTCGGTCGTTTAACGGCAGGGCGTCGGCGGTGAGCGTGGTCGATTTTGTGATGAAGATCAGAAAACCCGATCCCGGACTCGCCTGTCTGCTGGTCGCCGATCTTATCGACAAGGATCCGCGGCTGACCTTAAACGGGGATATGGTCGAGCTCTGTGCGGACGGTTTTGATAAGCGCGAGCTGCAGGCGACCGAGTTTGTTGTCTTCGATCTGGAGACCACCGGTGCAAAAGCGCCGCCGTGCCGCATTACTGAGATCGGTGCCTATCGCGTTCGCAATGGACAAGTGATGGACGAGTTTCAGACGCTGGTGAACCCTGAGATGCCGATCCCCTGGTTTATCACCCAACTGACGGGCATCAACGACGATATGGTCCGCGACGCTCCGCTGTTTCGCGATGTGGCTCATGATTTTCTGAGCTTTATCGGTGATTCGATACTCGTGGCCCACAATTCGGGCTTTGATATGCGGTTTCTCAATCACGAGATCGGGCGTGTCTACCAGGACTACCGGGTCGCAAATCCGTGCCTATGCACGGTACAGCTTTCACGCAAGCTGCTCCCCAACATTCTCAATCACAAGCTCAAGACCGTCGCCGCGCATTACTCCATCGATCTGGTAAATCATCACCGAGCGAGCGCCGACGCGTTCGCGACGGCTCATATATTTGTAAACCTGTTAACAAAACTGCACGACCGGGGTGTGACCGACCTCGCCGCCGTACGAAAGATGGGGTCGCGAAAACATGGATATGTCAGATAACACAGCCGCAGCCGGCATCAATCTTCAGGGCCTTGAGATCGAGCCTACACCGCGTGAGGAAATGAATCTCTATCCGCTCGACACTTTTGCATACGAGTTTGCGGGTAACGAGATCTGGATCGAATTTGAGATGCCGGAGTTTACGGCGATCTGCCCGTTCTCGGACTTTCCCGATTTTGCCGTCATCCGCCTAAAATACGTTCCTAACGAGCGGTGCATCGAACTAAAAAGCCTGAAACTCTATATCAATGCCTTTCGCAGTGTAAAGGTATTTCACGAACACGTGATAAACATTATTCTCGAAGATTTCGTTAAAGCCTGTGACCCGCGGAAAGTCGAGATCGAAGGGGATTTTCACGTGCGCGGCAATATCAAAACGGTAGTTCGAGCAAAGTACGCAAGGCCGTCGTCGAAGGCCGAGTATTAAGCCCCCGAAGTGATTAGATCTGAAAACGCGGTCAGGCCTTTTCCAGGACCGGAACACTGATCATGATGGTGGTTCCGCCGCCCGGCGAAGATTCGATATCAAACTTGCCGCCAATCAGTTCGGTCCGTTCTTTCATGCCGGAAAGGCCCATTCCCCGGCTGCGTTTATTTTCATCTTTGACGTCAAATCCCTGGCCGTCATCCTCGATGAGCAGCATTACCCTGCCGGTGCGCTCTCTTAAAACGACCGAAACATGGTCGCACGACGCGTGCTTATGACAATTATTGAGGGCTTCCTGGACGATGCGGTAAAGGTTGGTTTCTACTTCGGGCGGGAACCGCGCACCTTCGCGTCCGGGGGCGATGAGCTCGGCCGATATCTCGGAGTGGCGTGACCATTGATTAACAAATCTTTCCAGAGCGGCGTGGAGCCCGAGGTCGTCCAATATAGCCGGACGAAGCTGCCAGGCGAGGAAGTCCACACTATTGTCGATCTTGTGCACGACCTCGCGGATAACATCGATCTCATCACACAATTCAGCGACGTCGCAGCGGTCCTTTACCGAACTGAGCTTTAACTGGAGCACGGTGAGCTGCTGGCCGAGCTCGTCGTGCAGGTCGCGGGCAATACGGCCGCGTTCGACCTCCTGTGCGGCAACCATCTTTTGCAGCATCTCCTTCTCGCGCGCGGCCCGCTGTGCTTCGACCTGAGAGGTCAGGTCACGCGCGATCTTGGCAAAGCCGCGCACCACACCCTCATCATCCTTAAGGAGCGTCATCACGCCCGACGTGTAGAAGCGCGATCCGTCCTTGCGCATGTGATATCGCTCATCGGGACAGCGCCCGAATTCCAGGGCTACTTTGATCTCATCTTGATCGGCCCCGCTGGCACGGTCCTCCGGCGTAAATATGATGTCGACCGGCTGCCCTAATGCCTCGCTCTCCGTCCACCCGAACAACCGCTCGGCACCTGCATTCCAGACCTCTATCCGGGCGTCGAGCGTCAATGTGATGATCGCGTAGTCGACAACGCTCTCGATCAGAAAACCGAGGTGTTCGTTCGACTCATCGAGGGCACGCTCGGCCTGCCGGCGCGCGGTGACGTCGCGTGCAATGGTTGAAACGCCGACGATGTTCCCGCCGACATCCTTGATAGGCGACAGCGCTATCTCCAGATTTAGCCTGGCCCCATCCTTGTTCAACCGGATGGTGTCGAAGATCTCTATCTCCTCGCCGGACCTGATCTTTTCAGAGTTACTCAAGACCTGCTGAACGTCTTCGGGCAAAGTGAGCATTGTCAGCGGACGGCCGATCGCTTCTTTCGCTGAATAACCATAAAGGCGCTCGGCCGCCTTGTTCCAACTTGTTATGACGCGGTCAAAATTGATGGTAATGATCGAATCCCGGCTGGAATCGACAACTGAAGCCAGGAATAGAGTGGCTTCATCCGGGTTCGTAAAACCATCATGAGCACTCGCCGCGGCATTCGCGGCTGAATTGGGATCATCGGTCATGCGGAGATAATTGAGGCTAACTCAGGCTAATGTACTGCTTGAAAAAAGTATTACAAACGAGGTGGCAAACCGCAAGACAGGAAGATGGGGCAAACCGCAAGTAAACGACAGGGACAAGGAACGGGCTCTGGAACATATTCCGTAGTTCGGATGCCGGAGTTTCAACCTGGCAGATCGGATCGCCAGGAGATGTGCCGCAGCCGAACCCGGCTTTAGCAATCAAACACTACTCCAAAGTGTCGTCCGCAAACGGGTCATCTTCATCTTCCGGATCGGGTAGGTCCCTGCCGAGGGCCTTGGCGGCGGCGCGGGTGATCTCGGGGAGTGACATTCCCTTTTCGCTGTGCAGCGCGGCATAGGCTTTCATCGTCTGTTGGAAGCGTCGATCTAATTCGACCATGAGGGCCTCGGTTTGTTCGAGCAGGTCTTCGGGTTCGGCATAGGTCATCAGATCTTCGTCAAGCTTGTCCATGCTCTCGACAACCTCGTCGACACCTTCATCGAGCGCCCCCAAAAGGCTCGTCTTCCACAGTTCCGCGTTACGCTCCTTCATGCCCCATTCGACGATATACAACCAACGCTTGCGTATCTCGCGTTCCGACAACCCCTCGGCCTCAGCCATGCTAATAAATTGACGCTGTGCCAACTCCACCTCACTAAACAGCTCTTCGGCCTTGGTTTGTTGTTCTTGTAATTTTTCGGATATTTCCATAGTTGTGAGTAATGATAAAACGTCCTACCGCGATTCTATTATTATCTGCTGCGATCAAGCCCTGGCAAAGTTTACTATAAATGGGAATTAATTTTATTATCGGCGGTTTGGCGATCGCTCTAGTCACTCATTACTTGTCACTTCCCGGTGTTTAGTGCTACATTTCCCGTGCAATTCGATGAACACTCTCTACTACGGCGATAATCTGAATATTCTGCGGCGGTATGGCGGAAACCCGCACGGTAGTAAGGGTGTTCCTGTTACGCATGCATCCACGGACGCGGCAGACGGAGACACACTCCCTACCGGTCGTGTTTCCGCCTTTGTTGACAACGTGCTTTTCAAAGATGAGAGCGACTCGAAGCCGACTCGCTATAGTACCTTTCCGCTGACACACGGCATTGGAAAGGCGCGGCCTCGACCTACGACGATCTCATCACGGGCGACAAGGTTTCCGAAATGCTCCAGGCCTTTCGCTCCTTCATCGGCGAAAACCAGATGATGGCCTATCTCGTGATGATGGCCGTCCGCCTAAGCTTGGGTTCGATGAACGCTGACGAGGGTTGCACCGCTTGATGGTCTGATCTTTTTGCAAAGGGGAGAGAAGTCGTATATGTTCTTTCCGGATATAAGGATGTTATCTGGAATTATTCCGGATAATACGCGAAATTTGAGTGTTATCAAAAATGATTCGGGATAATACACAAAATTTGTTGCTTACGCGGAATCATTTCGCTCAATTCTAAATTAGATTTCTGCTAATTTGTAGAGGTCGGGAAACTGATGAGAAAAATAATCGTAGTCTTTTTAATTCTTCTCTTACCTGGATTGTTGTTCGCGCAGCCAACGGTAATTCCGCCGGTGCGTCCGCTCGTGTTTACGCGCGTTACAGTCATTGCTTTAACCGGCGCGCCGTCTAAGTCTGATATGACTGTGATTGTCGCGGGCAATCGTATCGCAGCTGTCGGCAAAACCGGAAAAGTCCGGGTTCCGAAAAACGCGCAAATCATCGATGCCACCGGCAAATTTATGATTCCCGGATTGTGGGATATGCACGCGCACACGCGCGCGGACGCCCTTACCCGGCAGATCGTTTTTCCCCTAAATATTGTCAATGGCGTCACCGGGATTCGTGACATGGCGGGCGATTGTGTTGGCGGTGGTGATTGTGATGGCAAGGCAACCTTCGATGTACATCTCCAATGGAAGAAAGATATAGCCGAAGGGAAACTGATCGGGCCGCGTTTGATCGTGGGAACTGCCTTCGTTGATGGGAAACCTCCTCTTCACCCGGGCTCGATGGTTGTTTCTACTCCTGAAGAAGCTCGTGAAGCCGTGCGATATGCAAAACGGCGCGGCTTTGATTTCATTAAGGTGTATCACAAGCTTTCGCGCCCTAGCTATTTTGCCCTTGCAGACGAAGCCAAGAAACTCGGCATTCCTTTCGCTGGTCATGTGCCTGCGCTCATCGGCGGAATCGAAGCTTCGGAAGCGGGACAAAAGAGCCAGGAACATTTATATGGTGCTCTGGAAGGTTGCTCAGGACGCGAGGCAGACTTCATTGCCGCCCGCGACCGGTTGGCGCAGACAGATGATATTACTACGGACGCATTCGGCGATTTATTTGAACAGCAGTTGAAACCATTATCCTATACCACCGGTGATTGCTCAGTTTTCTTTCGCACGCTTGTCAAAAATGGCACGTGGATCGTGCCGACATACAATTACTGGCGGTCTATCGCGGACTATTACTATTACGGCCCGCAACGGGTACAGGACAGCGAACGCCTGCGTTATATTCCGGTGAGTCTAAAAGAAAAGTGGTTCCGCGATGCCAAGTCCGACATAGAGAAGACTACCGAAGAGATCGCGCAAAAGAGCCGAAAAAAATTTCTGACACGGCTTTCGTTTGTTAAGCGGCTCCATGATGGTGGAGTTGGCATTCTCGCCGGGACCGATAGCGATATGCCATACACGTTCCCCGGCTTTGATCTGCATGACGAATTAGCGATGTTCGTTGAAGGCGGATTAACGCCCCTCGATGCGTTACAGACTGCAACCATTAATCCTGCGAAATATCTGAATATGCTGGATTCGTTCGGCACAGTTGAAAAAGGAAAGTTTGCGGATTTGGTATTGCTGGAAGCTAATCCGCTTGAAAATATAAGTAATACGAGGAAAATTGCAGCCGTAGTAGCAAACGGGCGCTATTTGTCCAATGCCACGCTAAAGAAAATGCTGTTGGAGGTTGAAACAACTGCTACTAAAAAATGAACGATCTGTTGGGCACAGGGCGATGTCTAATAAGCCTTGCATATGGCTTCTACCGCAACCAGGGAGACTATCGATGAAAATTTTGCTTACAATAATTCTGATACTCGTTTCAACCTTCGCGGCGTTTGCTCAAAACAGCAAAGGCGAACAGGAGGTGCGTGCCTTCATAGACCAATACGGCAAAGCCATCACCAACCGAGACATTGCTTTTCTCGAGCGAGCGACGCCGGACGATTATGTCTATACTGGCCCGACCGGCACGATGACAAATCGCGAACAGGCATTGAAGTATCATAAACGGCAGAGAGACAAACCGGATCACAAGTTAATCTCGCGCGAACACTTGAATGTGAAAGTGCATGTCGTCGGCAAGATGGCACTTGTTACGAACGATTGGATATCGGTGACGTCGCCGATCGATTCGACGGACGCGGAACCGACCACCTACAAAGGGCGCTATACCGGAGTCTTTGAAAAGCGTAGCGGCCGCTGGATGGTTATAGCCGAACACGACTCCGAACAGATAAACGACGATAAATGGATTGTAACGGGCGTTGTAAAAGCCGGGCGCGAATACAACGAATTGATGAAACGCCTCAAAAGCGGGCGTTCGTATGCCGAGTTGGAAAAATCCGGCGACATCGCCGCTCTCAACCGAACGCTCGCCAACGAATATACTTACACAAGCCGCGACGGTGAGATCTTCAACAAAGCTCAAGATCTGGAAGGCTATAGAACCAATCAAATCAAAATCGATTCCGCCGAAATTTTAGAACAAAACGTGCGCACCATTGATAATAGTGCGGCAGTTGAAACCGGAAAGATCCGGTATATCGGAACAAATGCCGGTAAACCGTTCGACATTACCAAACGCTACACGACAACTTGGGCTTTCTACGACGGGCGCTGGCAAATCACCGCCGATCACACTTCGGCTGTCAAACAATGAAGCTGAGATTAAACGACTCGTATCACAATTCAATAGACGTGAGGGCGAAACAGCGACTTTCTTATAGCGTTGTCCGTTAAACTTTACCTTGCGTGGTGGCGGTTTCGCCCCACGTCAACTCAAGCGTAGGGCGAACGGGCAAGAAAGGATCGGACAATGGCATCGACGGCAGCAAGGTTTTTGTTGACGACAATTCGGGCAAAGCAAAACGCGTCATCGTCCAGGTCAAAAGCGGCCAC
>JBBQGO010000008.1:0-16992 GCA_038323125.1 Pyrinomonadales bacterium | reverse complement strand
AAAAGGGACTCCGCAGCTGCCATGATCTTAATGTTCCGATATTCCTCAAGGACTAATAGATCCTGTTCGCCCGTTACGATAAATTCACAATCGGCCGCGATTGCGCGGGCTATCACTCGATCATCATCCGGGTCGCGAGCTATCCGTTCGTTTAACGTCGCAGTTGGCACAACGGTTGAGATAGCGGCGTAATCGCTCACCATCCGTCGATGCTGATATCGGTTCCGGCAAACTTACGGTCGAAGTGCGGCCGCTCGATCACTTCGGCAAATTCATCAAGCAACGCCTGACTCGTGCACAATTCGATGATCCCTATTTTGCCCGCGTCGAGGACACGCAACGGGACGCCACCGAAGAGAAATCCCGAAACGATAATGTTTGTGTCGACAACAATACGCATCAGCCGCGGCGCCGACGCTCTTCGCGGGCAGCCTTAACCTCGGCCATTACCTCTTCTTCGGACATCAACTCGCCAGCTGCGGCCAACATCTCCGCCGCTTCAAAAAGCCGGTTCGCCTTTCGCCGCCGAACCTCATCCTTGAATAATGAGGTTACGAGCAAGGGTTTGAACAGGCCCATCTCTTTCGCCTCGGTCTCAAGTTCGTCGGGCAATGTTAGGACAATTTCTGACATAAAATTTCTCCGACGACATTATAACTTACAATGCAAACCACTGTGAGTACTTCATTCACCGTCGAACTAAGGCCGCGACATTCCTTAATCATTTTCTTCTATCTGAGGAGCGCCGGTTTTTACGTCGCCGACTCGTTTTCAGTTTACGACAATACGCCGCTCGGGGAGGCTTGGCTCTCCGTCACCTTGAACGCCGCCGGGATCGTGCCATCGGCAAATAATCGTTTTCCACTGCCCAACGTCAGCAGAAATATCTTCAGCCAGAGGCTTCGACCAAGGTCAGCCCCAAGCAGCGCTCGACGTGAGTCGGCACTTCAGGTAACATGCAGACCCGGCCCTTCGAGTTTACTTGAGCTTGTTGATCTTTTCCACAATGTCACCGCCTAAAAACACCGCAGGGCTGCCATTCGTGAGAGGTAATGGTATTCGAGGCGACGTACTTGGTCGCTTGTTTAAGGCCCGGATAGTTCGTTGATGAAGACGGGTTAACTGTGTGTATACCAGTTCCGACGTTTATCGTTCCGATGAAGACCATCTTTCCGGGCGACAACCCGACGATACTGGCACAGCGACTGGCTCCGCTAAATCCGGTGATGGACACAGGCGGAAATATTTTTGACGACAAAATGGCCGTCGTTAATGCAAGCATCCGCGGGGATATCCGCGGCACCGCATTGCCTCTGTTGCTCGACTTGTCTCAAAAACCCGTCTTCCTGCATGACAACTCAGTTTCAACACTGGAAATGTTGTTCGACTCGTCACGTGGAATGAGTGCTCCGCATCCGTTCTACATTTCGGATATGAACGGACGAGCCGAACTCATCGCATTCCTGCGAAGTCTGGATACGCGGTAGATGCGATATGAGCCAGCGCCTTTTCCTCCGACGAGAGTTCCCACCTTCCATGAGCTCAAAAACCGCGGGGGAAAAGGTGTTTAATCGTCCGATTGCTACCGAGGTCGAATCTTCTAAACTATTTAATAGAATTGCAAGTAAAGACGGGAGCGCCATTGTCGAATGCATTGATACGCATGGCTCTCTGGTTTGGGGAATATCAAAACGGTTTACCGACACCAACCTTGAGGCTGAGGAGCTTGCAGAGGGAATTTTTGCCTGCCTTTGGGCTTGTGCCGTTCGATTTGATCCAAAACATTTTAACGACCGGACATTCATAATGATTATCGCCCGCCATTGCATAAATACTCGAAAATGCCTATAATCCTTTAAAAAGCCCAACAAATCCCACCTTTTTTATGTTCCGAATCGAGGGGAAGGTCGCATGGCTGTAAACAATGAAAACACAAATGGATCGATGATGAACCATTTGCTCGAGGCCCTCCCCAAAGTGGACTTTGAGCGGATCGAGCCTAAAATTGAATCTGTCCCACTTAAGCTGGGTCAAGTACTTTATGAATCTGGCGACAAGATGTCCCATATTTACTTTCCGACGACAGCTATCGTCTCAATGCTTTACATCATGGAAAACGGCGGAACGGCCGAGATCGGGATCGCAGGCAACAACGGACTCGTCGGTATGGCCCTTTATATGGGTGGCGATACTACATCAAGCCGAGCAATTGTACAGAGTGCGGGCGTTGCTGTCCGGATGAAGAAAGAGGATCTGCTGGATGAGTTTAGACGCGGCGGAATATTCCAGGACGTTTTGCTTCGATACACGCAGACGCTGATGACTCAAATATCTCAAACAGCCGTTTGCAATCGCCTGCATACGATCCAGCAGCAGCTTTGCCGTTGGCTCCTCATCAACCACGACCAGCTACCGGCAGATACACTGATAATGACCCACGACCTGATAGCCAACATGCTGGGGGTTCGCCGCGAAGGCGTGACACTAGCAGCCGGAAATTTGCAGGAACAAGGGTATATTAATTACTCACGCGGCACCGTGATTGTCCTCGACCGAGAAGGCCTCGAAAAGATCTGTTGCGAATGCTATAAAGTGGTTTCAGACGAATACGACAGGATGATGGGCAAATACCTACGCAAAAGCGAACGCGCGAAACAGTAGGCAAAAGAGGCCAATGTATGGTAACCGGAACGTCGCACCAACACTTCACTCAACGGAAAACCCGACAACAAACTTACCCTACTCCATCCAGCTTTACCTTGCCTGCACGCACGTAGTTCACGATAATGACGCCGCTTGGGGAGACTTGGCTCTCGGTCACCTTAAACGCCCCCGGGGCAGGGGCTGCCATTCGTGAGAGGTCATGGTATTCGAGGCGACGTACTTGTTCGCTTGTTCAACGCCCGGCCAGAAGTCACTACGCCACGAGGCGGCAGAAGACAAATCAAGATCAGATCTGTCTCGTCGAAAAAGCAAGAGCACGTCAACCTCCGCCCCGGCGCCCTAACGGCGACGCTCCGCCTTGACTACGACACCGTGTTAAGAGATGCGTTATTTCGGTTCTTGAACACTTAATTGTGAAATCTGGGCATTGGCGTGCATCTGGGGTATCATATATAATGTTGACTTAAATGTAATGATTTAATAATTACATTGTTTTGAGGTCCGATAGAAATGCCAAAGATAGCAGATATACAGGAAACACCGAACCCGAACGCGGTCAAGTTCATTTTAAAGGAGCCCGTTTCGCGCGGCACTTCTCACTCGTTCAAGACGGCTGAGGCGGGTGCTGATGATGTGCTGGCAAAGTCGCTTTTCGATGTAGGTGAGGTCGTGTCTGTGTTCTACATGGACAAGATGATCACGGTCGAAAAGACGGACGAAGCCGAGTGGGACGAGCTGCTGCCGGAACTGGCTGTGCCGATCCGGGCCGCCGAGACGGTTCAATCGACGAACGGCAGTGCTAAGAGTGCAGCGGCGGCGGTTGGCGGTTCGATCGCGGCGGCAGCGAGCGACGACCCCAAGATCGTGCAGATCAACGAACTGCTCGACGAACGCATCAGGCCATATCTCGCCAGCGACGGCGGGTGGCTCGAGGTGCTCGAACTTGAGGACCAGACGCTCAAGATCCGGTACGAGGGTGCATGCGGCAGTTGCCCCAGTTCGCTAACCGGTACGCTGATGGCGATCGAAAATATGATCAAGGAAGAGATCGACCCCGATATTTCGGTTGTCGCTGTTTAACCTCGCTTACATAGCCCGCGTTTAACAAATCTTATTTGTTGTATCCGAAGAATTTCTTGACATCTCCGCGCTTATTTGGTCATAATTCGAATGACGGCGTTTTATGCAAAGAACGCCGAAGCCCCCTGGTTTGATTAATATCCTGATCAGCCGCCCGCTCACATACCTACAAACTTGCATTCTTGATAGATGGAGGAGAAACCTAGTGAACAGCGAAGAACTCGAACTAAGCTTAAGAACTGAATTCGAGAGTTATCTAAATGACGTTCTTGCCCGCACGCGGCAAGAGGCGTCAGAATTTCAGTCCCAGATCGAAGCGGAATTCGAAAAGCACCGGACGCAGCTTAACGATGCCTTCCGGACATTTGCCGAGCAGCTTGAGTCAAAGCCCGGGTTTGACGAGCAGTTTCGCGCCTTTGCCGAGCGACTCGATTCGAAACCGGAATTTGACGATGCGTTCCGCGGATCGGTGTCCGAACATCTTCGCTTAGCACGGGATGAAGGTGCGAGGATCACCGCAAATGCGATGGCCGAGGCCGAGACCATGAAGCAGGACGCGACCCCGGCCCCCAGCTATGACCGCATTCGTGATGCCGTTGATGATATCAGCAGCAAGGATTCCCAATCGGCTATTCTCAAATCTCTGGTGGAACACGCCGGCGAGTTTGCCCCCCGCGGAGCATTTTTCATTATCAAGAATGAACATCTCGTGGGATGGAAGGTATTCGGCAGTGACACAGAGGCTGCTGAGTCAGCCATACGCGAGGTCCACTTCCCCATCTCGTCCGAGTCGATCCTGGGCGAAGCGATCCAATCGCTTAAAACGGTCGAACGTTCGGCCGGTGCCCATTCCGCTGATTCAGTAGTTTTGGATCCTTTACATTTCGGACAGCCTGAACGGATGTATGCCCTTCCGCTCATAGCGCGCGGCCGCGGTGTTGCCGTGCTATATGCCGATCATGGCGGCGACAACGGCGATCTGAACCGCGAAGCTATCGAAACTCTGGTTCGCGTTGCCGGCCTGACCGTCGAATTGCTGGCAGCGACACAGACGGCGACCGCTGAGAACCGGGCCGTCGGTGCTGCCGACTTCGAGGACGCTCAGCACGATTCCCATGAGCACGCTGCCTCGCAGCCATATACGCCGGAGCCCGTTCACCAGGATGCCGAACCGCAATATGGCGAAATGCCGCAATCGCATTCTTTTGGAGGTTCACCGTTCGATCAGCCATCGCCTGAGCCGATCGCCGAAGCTTCGCATCAGGCTGATAGTACTGATGCAAGGTTTGCGTTTAGCGAGGGTTCGCCGTTTCGATCTGGAGTCGACACGCCATTCGATGCCGCACCGGAATACGTACCGGAGCCCGAGACAAGTGTTCCCGGCGTCGCCGAACCATTTGGTTTCTCAGAATCTAGGGCTGAGCCGCATCAGGAAGAAAGCGAACCAGCTTTTGGCGATTTCGGGACCCAGTCCTTTGATACCCAACCTCCGTCTTTTGAACAACAATCGCATCAGTTCGAACCCGTCGCAGCTCCGTTTGACGATAGCCAAGGCCATGGCGATCAAGGTCAGGGCGCTCAGAGTACGACGGAGGATGCGGTTTTCGAATCAGGTGCATCGATCGAACAGGTTTCCCCGTTTGACCAGCCTGCGGCTGAATATGAGCCTGCAGTTGCGGTCGTCAGCGGCGGCTATAACCAGGTCGTAGAACCGGTCGCCGAGAGTTTACCGGCTGCGTCAGCCCCCAAGGCCCGGCTCAGCGACCGTCCCGTAGATCTGCCGATCGAAGTGCCGGACGAGGAACGCCGGATCCATAACGATGCACGCCGCTTCGCGAGATTGCTCGTTTCGGAGATAAAACTGTATAACGAGAAAAAGGTAACCGAAGGCCGAGAATCGCAGGACCTGTACGAGCGCCTTCGCGAGGCCATCGATCGTTCACGCGAGATGTATGACAAGCGCGTTCAACCCCCTGTGGCCGCCAAGTTTGACTATTTCCATTACGAGATCGTCAACTCGCTGGCGGACGGAGATGCACAAAGGCTCGGTACTAATTACCCGGGCTCCAGGGTTTAACCTTTACGGAATAAAAAAACCGCCGCCTGTAAGATCTTGGGCGGCGGTTTTCTTATTGGCAACTATCCTTAAGCGATCGGGACACACGTTCGTGACACGGGATCCCATTCGTATCCGGGGCTGCATGGGTTGATCCCGGCGTTTATCGCGCTCGCCGCGTAGTCGTCGTTAGCGATCTGCGCTGCAAGGTCCGGGTCAGCTTTTAGCATGCCGATTATTTGATCGCTTACGGTTCGATCGAGCGTGTCGATCAGCAGGCCCACTCCGATGAGAAATCCATTCGTTCGTTCATCCATGACTTATTTTTCCTCCTGTTGGGTGTGTGAGATAAGCGAAATTTGCATTCCGCCGGTTTGTTTGCTGTACAAGAGAGTCCGTGAATCGGGCGACCAGGTTACCCCGGAATAGAAAACAGTCGAATCGTCGTTTGAAGTAATGCGTCTTGGTTCACTGCTGCCCATCGGCACAATGTACAGATCGTCAATGTCGTCCCTGCGCTGTGTGAACGCGATCCATTTTTGATCAGGCGAGATACGAATACCGAATCGGCGTGCATTTGGGAGCCGGGAAACTTTGCGTACTCTATCAGAGCCATCCGCAGAAACAAAATATATATCAGTATCACCCTCAGGAGGAAGAGAGGCGTAGTCCGCCACCGCGACATAAAGCCCGTTGGTCCCAGCGGACCAGCCGAGCAGCGACACAGGCAACCTGAATGCAGCGACGGATACGGCCTTGCCGCCGCTGTGGACCATAATACTGTTTTGTAGGGGGAAGCCGCCCGGTTTGGGTGCCGTGCCATGAATAAAAGCCAACCGTTGGCCGTCAGGGGACCACATTGGCGAAGCTACTTTTTTTGCTGTGTCCTCAAGATTCGTCAGGATCATCTCGTTCGCGCCGTCGCGAGCGGCCGTCCAGATATTGCTCTTGCCTGAACTCGCGGAAACGAAGGCAAGCTTCGCAGAATCCGGAGACCAGCTAAAGGGCGAGCCGTCATAATCAAACGGCGCGATAGTATATGCCACCCCCGTAATTCCCGCAGTCGTTATCTGGTGCTCAGGCTCGCCACTTAAACCAATCGTAAAAAGGTTCGGTGCAGCGGCATGGTGACCGCGAGTGAACGCTATCTGCGTGCCGTCGGGAGACCATGTTGGCCTGCTGCCCCGGACCGGCGCAGGCAGCGTCCGGCCCTTGATCCTTATACGGCCTGCTTCCAGTTTTGTGCCGTCATTGAACGTTTGGTAGACAACGGTATCACCATCCGAGGCTATCGCCGGAAAGAGGTGCATATCAACCTCGGCGGTCAGAGGAGTTTCCCTGCCCGAGGCAACATCTATCGAGAATATGTTTGCTTCGTCTTTGTTTGAAATGTATGCAATCTTTCTTCCGTCGGCTGAAACGACGGGCAGGTTTGAATTGAAGTTTCCAAAGGTGACCGGTCGTGACGATGGACCATTGACATTACCCACGAAGATCTGCAGCCGGCCGTTGTGGTCCGCAGTGTAAGCGTACGCCTGGTTATCGGGAAACCATGATGCTGCCCCGATTCCGGCGGCAGGACCGGCAACACGTCTGGCGTCAAGAGTATCAATGGATTTTAGCCATAGCTGCTCTGCGTCGTCCTGTATAGTGTTTACGAAAAACTGGGTTTCGTCCGGTGAAACGCGAACGCCGCCTAATATATTTCCGTCGATCCCCGTAACATCCAGTGGTGTGATCTTACCCGTTTCGAGGTCAATGTAACTCGGCCGGCGCCTGACAGTTAAAAATACACTGGTGCCGTCATTGCTCCACTTGTTGAGTTCGTAATCCAGCAAGCGGCCTTCTAACCCTGCAAGCGGGACCTTTTCCTCACCAGTGAGAGAAGAACCCCATATAGAAACCCCGTCGCCACTCGCCGACAGATAAGCTACCCGGTTGCCGTCCGGAGACCAAACAGGTGAACTGGCAGTGACCGTTTCGTCCGTAATTCGGAGCGGCTCCTCACTCGAGAGCTGTTGAACATAAACCGACGTCCCTTTCTCGCCGCTCAGAGCAAAAGCGACAGCGTTCCCATCAGGCGAGAATGACAGGCCGGTGATCGCACCGCCTGCCTGACGCTTTAGATCGTAGAGGCTCGACACCTGCATGTCGGCTATATTGGCCATGAACGGCGGAGCAACTGAGGCGGCGTTTCTGGTCTGCCACACACCCAGCCCGACGATCGCGAGAGCCGCGATCATAATGAGTGGCACAGCAACCCGACCGAACCTGTAAAGCGACGGCAAACTGGAAGCGCTTATTCCTGGCGTTTGATCGAAACCCGCTCGCACCTCGACGGTACCTGTCTCCGCCAGATCCGTAAGGTCCGAATCAAATTCCTCGGCGGTCGCATAACGCTTGAGCAAATCCTTTTGCAGGGCCCTGGAAATGACATAGTCCGTTGCCGGCGGCATGGCCTTAGAGACGCTGGTTGGCGGATTGAAGTCGCTATTCAGAATGGACGAGATCACGTCGGCCTTCGTTTCGCCGCAGAAGGGAAGCTTGCCGGTAAGCATCTGATACAGCACAACGCCGAGGCTCCAGATGTCCGTTCGGCCATCAATATCCTGTCCCCGGGCATGTTCGGGGGACATATACGTAAGCGTTCCGGCTATGAGGCCGACGGCGCTGATATCAGTGGTTTCCGGGTCGACCCAGATCTCTTTGGCGAGGCCGAAATCAAGCACCTTAACCTGTTTTCGGCGGTCTACGATTATATTCGAAGGTTTTATATCGCGATGGATGATGCCCCAGGCGTGGGCCTTTGCCAGTGCGGCCGCTATCTGGCGGGCGTACGCTATTGCATCGGAAAACGAGACAGAACCAGCCTGGATGAGCGTATCCAGCATCTCGCCCTCGACGTACTGCATTGCGATAAACGGCTGGCCGTAGGTTTCACCGACCTCGTAAACCGAACAGATATTTGGATGATCGAGCTTTGCGACGGAGCGGGCCTCGCGGATAAGCCGGGCGGCCGACTGATCGCCAAAGCCCGAATCGCCGTGGATGATCTTGATCGCGGCCAGGCGATCGAGGTTTTCATCGTTGGCAAGATAAACCTCACCCATTCCGCCCCGGCCCAAAAGTTTCAGTATTGTGTAATGGCTAAATTTGCGGCCGGGCTCGAGGAGCGGCTCGCTTCGCACCCTTTTAACATCTTCGTGCGCCAGAAGCGGGCTCTCCATGAATTCGCTTTCATACGATCCGAGCAGGACTTCGACGCGGGTCCGCAGTTCTCCGTCGTCGCCGCATGCGGAATCAAGAAACTCCTCGCGCGTCGCCGGCGGCGTGCTGAGGGCGCCGTATAGAACTTCTTTGACCTTTTGCCATTCGAGTTGGCTCATAAACGAAGTTAGGAGTGGAGTTCGTGATGGAGCCACGCCTTGGCAGTCGCCCAATCGCGCTTTACAGTAGCGATGGATACATCGAGTATTTCAGCCGTTTCCTCTATGCTGCAGCCGCCGAAGTATCTGATCTCGACGACCTTGGCCTGTTGCGGATCGATCGCGGCAAGCTGGTTCAGCGCCGAATCGAGTTCCAGGAGGTTAATGTTCGAACTGTCGATGGCTATCTGAAAATTGGAATCCATCGAAACTATTTCAAGGTCACCGCCGCGTTTCTCTCTGTTTCGTCCACGGGCATAATCGACCAGGACCCTTCGCATGATCTCGGACGCCAGCCAAAAAAAATGGGCCCGGTTTTCCCAATTAGAAAAACGCTGATCGGCCAGCTTCATATATGTTTCATGCACCAGAGCGGTTGTGCGCAGAGTATGGTTGTCACGCTCGCGCCGCAGGTGTCGCCGTGCCTGCCCCCGCAACTCTTCATATACAACCGGGATCAGCCTGTCCCATGCTTCTTTGTCGCCGCCATTACAGGCAGCCAGCATCTCACTGATGTCGCCCTGTCGGGCCTCTTGCTGTGTCATTAACTCCATTGGCCGGTGTCGTCAAACATCGATTCGCAGTAAGTCGAGAGTACATATGGTTAGATAATCTGTCAATAGATTGCATATCCATGAGCAGCCGACCCAACCAAAGAAAAGTTTTTTTTAAATAATTTGAGCCGAAATGGCGATAGATGTCGCGGTGTATAGTGTAGGAAAAAATTGTCGAGGAATATCGCCTGTAACGTAGCTCTTGATCTTTCCCACGTTCATGAGCGAGAGGGGTCAGGCGGTGCCCGAGACAACCGGTTCGAGGACCGTGTCTCCCACTTTTCCTATCTCTCCCGTTTTGCCGTTCTCCCAGTGCGTGAAAAGCATCAAATCCGGGAGGGGTGCGTTAGACGGGAACGTCCTGTCTTCAAAGGCAAGCCGTCATTCTTAAATGGATGGCGGCTTTTTTTGCTTTGTTCCCTATTAACCTTCGCGTTCGGATGGAAACACCGGTCGTGTCGCTGGCGGATTATCGGGCGATGTGTGGCGGTGAACGATCTTCCACTGCTTAGCGATCAGGCGAAAAACCAGAGTCATCCGGCCCGAAGCACTTTCGAGGGTCCCATCACTTTCCTGAGTTTGCTTCCATTTACATGAGACGTAGGCTGCCGTGCTGCCCATCATCTCGACCCGAAGGCCTGTGATCTCGAGCGTGACATTCGCTATCTTTGGATACGACTGTGTCAGATTGCTTTTGACGTTGTCCCATCCGATGGTCGCCGATCCATTGTTGTTAAAGATCAAGAGCCGGTCGCTCTTTTCATAGGTGCTCATGACCTTATCAGCATCGACCTGTTTTATCCCGTCGACAAGGCGGTCAAATACTTCGCGGACCGCCTTGCCCGGATCGACCTTTGCGGCAACCGCCTTCTGGCCGAAGCCGGTCGAAACGGACACAAGAACGACGGCTAAAATGAATATAATCTTTCTCATAACGCCCTTCCCTTTACATCTCTGAGTTTATAATTCGAAAATAAATGACCGCAACCACCGGTATGCACTATTTCGTTCGATAAGTGCGGACGTGTGCACTATTTAGTTATCGCCGGTGGCCGCTCGGTGCGATAAGGGGCCTGCGTTTCTTTGTGTTTGGCTCAGTGAGGTCAGCGGTACGATTTTTGCAGTAGGGTGAATTTTAGAGGCAGAACGTTTTGTTTGGCCTTCCTCACAAATAGAAAATTCGGATAGCAGGAGATGGCTTATGTATGCATCGTTAAAGTCTCTTTGGGCGGTGTTTTCTGCAATATTACTAATGACTGGTCTTAGCAATGTTGCCTTTGGAAGTGCGGTACCTGCACAGTCGGTCAATCTGCCAGAAATCGCGGCCGGTTACGTTATACAGGATGACGGCGACTCACCTGACGTGACGGCACGCGTCGCGCGCATAAGCTTTATCACCGGCGATGCGCAGATCCGCCGTGGCGGTTCGGAGGATTGGGAAACGGCAGCACTCAACTTGCCGTTGGTCGAGGGGGACGAGATCTATACGGCGGCCGATTCGCGGCTCGAGCTGCAGTTCGATCGCCATAAACACCTCAGGCTTGCCGAAAACTCACTCCTTAAGATCGCAAAACTCGCAGACGAAGGTATCGCCGTGAGCCTCTCGCTTGGAACATTGAGCTTGCGTCTCACCTCATTTGAAATTGGTGGGCCTTACTTCGAGATCGACGCCCCGAAAACGACGATTGCGGTTCAGAGCGCAGGCACCTACCGCATCGACGCTGGTACCGAAAACGATAACGAGGTGCGTGTAAGCGCCCTGGATGGCGGCGAGGCAAGAGTATATAGCGATAGCTTGGGCTTTACGTTAAAGAACGGACGGAGCGCGGTGATCTATATCAGCGGCGAACTGGCCGGTGAGTGGCAGGGAGCCGCCGCGGCCCACTACCTTGATGAGTTTGATGAGTGGGCGGCTCGCCGTGACAACGAAATAGCCGATCGCCTGAAGGATGCCCACTACGGCAAATATTATGACGACGATATCTATGGTGCCGACGACCTGAACGACTACGGAGATTGGGTCCACTCCAGCAGCTACGGATACGTATGGCGGCCGCACCGTTCGTCCCTGAATCGTTATGCTGATTGGTCACCCTATCGATACGGTCATTGGCGCTGGATGAACCCTTATGGATGGATATGGGTCAACGACGAGCCTTGGGGTTGGGCGACATATCATCATGGGCGATGGCTCCACGATAACGGCTATTGGTTCTGGTCGCCGTATGGCTATTACCGCACAACGCGGAGTTGGTGGTTCCCGGCTCTGGTGGTTATCACTACCTACAACAATAACGTCTGCTGGTACCCGCTGCCGTATCACCGCAGGTATCAGAATTACAACGGCCGACACCGGTATAGGAACAATAATCCCGTACCGCCGGGCACGGGCGGGATCAAACCGATCCCTAACTCGACGCCCGTGCGCACAGTGAGGTTGGATCCGAGAACAGACACCCACCTTCCGGCTGAACCTAATGTGCCGCTCGGAGGAGTAGTGACTGTTGCCGCCGACGATTTCGGAGTGAAAACAAGGGGAGTCAAAACTGCGCCGCTCAATGTAGCAAAATCAGTACTCGCAATCCCGGCAGCGGACCAGGCTGTGCTGCTGCCGAACCATTCGCCGGTCCGTGTGAGAGCGGTGCGTGATATGGCGGCGAAAAAACCGCGGATCGACACTCGCAACGATTCAAGAGTAGGGGCTGCTCCACGGACCAGCGGCGCCCCGATTGATAAGGATCTGCGAACCAAGCGCGTTCTCGGCACGCGGCCTCAGACGCCGGTAACCAGTGGACCGGAAGGGTCGACGGCACCAGTAAGACCGTCTCCGGACACGCGAAAGCAGGGTTCCGTTGACCGGACGCCCACGGTTCGCGTAAATCCACCTATAAGGCAAGCACCGGTTGAGCAGCCGCCGGTTCGGGTTCCTCGCTCAACCCCGGCACCGGTGAGGGCGGAACCGCCGCCCGTTAGGCAGCCGCCGACTCGCAGCGAGCCAGCTCCGACACGGCAGCCGCCGCGCACAACACCCTCGCCTCCGGCCAAAAGCGAACCTAAGCCGGAGAGCAAACCTACGAAGCCATCCCGGGTCCTGGCCGATTGACCAGCCCACTGACAGGGATCTTTGAAGGGGAAAAAGCGGGCTGTACCGTAAGGGGACAGCCCGCTTTTATTATGGTTGGCATATCAAAAACCGGCGACTAAGGGGTGGCTGCCGGAACAAATATTGAACGATCGAGTTCCTTGGGATCGCCAACAACTACGAAGCGAAGATTGGTCATATATTTCTTTGCCGCGGCCTGAACCTGAGCTGGCGTGACGTTTCGCATTCGGTCAATGAATTCCAGCGACCTTCGCCACCCGCCGCCTATCAACTCATACTGGGCAAGGTCGGCCGCCTGGGCAGCATTTGTTTCGAGTTTCAGATAGTGAGTTGTCAGAAAAAACCCTGCCATCTGTCCGATAGTATCCTCGTCAGCAGACCCTTGCTGCAGGTTTCGGATCTCTCCCATCATGATTTTAACAGCTTCGTTAGGGTCCACAGATGAAACGGAGATCGAAGCCGTGTTCGCAGCGTGCTCATCAAGTTCTGCATTAGGAGCATAGGACAGGTTTCGCTTTACTCTGACCTCTTGAAATACCTGTGATTGCAGAATAGTGACTGCGGTCCGCATAGCATAATAATCCGGTTCTCGGATCGAGGGAGCGGCAAATGTCCCCTTTACGTAATTGGTCTGAACCGGCCGTGATGTGATGTCGAGGGACGGTTTGGCAAAACTGAGTGAAGGCAGCGCCGGATCTTTGTAGGTTCCGCGCGGCAGGCCCCCAAACGATGCGGTGATCTGCTTTTGCAAGGCCGACGGCTCGACATCGCCCACGATCACAAGCAGCATGCGTGAAGTGTGGAGCAAGGTTCGGTGATAGGCTGCGAGGTCGGCGGCTTTGAATCTGGTGATATTCTCGACCGTCCCTTCCGGGCCATCGGCATAAGGGTGGCCGGCCAATACTATTTTTCCGTGCAGAGTCTCAAGCGCTCCTTCAGGCGAGTCGGACTGAGATCTCAGGGATGTGAGCAGGCCGTCCCTGACGCGTTCGACGTATTCGGGGGCAAACGAAGGATTGAGAGCCACGTCAACAAAGATACGCCAGGAGTCTTCAAAGCTCCCCTTTGTGGATGTAAGCGAAAGAGCGCTGTAATCATAGCTCGAGCCTGCGCCGATCACCGTGCCTACCCGCGATGTTTCTTTACGGAGCTCTTGCCGCGGAAAGCTCTTGCTTCCTTCTGTCGCTGCATTGAGTGTGAAGTTTTCAATGCCGGCATTTGCCGCCGTGGTATTTGTCACGCCTCCGCGAAAAAACAAGCCTGCAGAAACGGTCGGGGTGCCGGGACGCCGCTTGATCAGCACCTTCATCCCGTTGACGTCGAATTCGGTGATATTCGCCGTAGCAGCAGCAGTCGCTTGCGCCTGCGCAGCGTACGCGGGCAAAAAGGCGATCGTTAGCAGCAGAAATATTCGAAATCTGATCGATCCGGTAACCCTGTACATTATTTGGCACCTCCCGTCAGATCTTCCGGCGTAAGTTTTGCGATCGCCTGTTGTTCCGGCGATATTAACGCAAGCCCGACACGAGGCTGGGCCTGGATATACGTCTTAACGTATCGCGTGATCTCCGCACGGTCTACCGCACGCAGGTTGCGGTGATAACCGCGAAAATAATCAATGCCGGTAGTCGACCACCAGAAACTTAGCGTATGTGCATATTCGCTCAGCTTCTCGCGGCTGTAGAGATCGTCGGCCTCGAGCAGCGTCTTTGCATTTTCCAGTTCTTCGTCGGTGTAATACGATGGTTTATCAAACTGGTCGATCTCCGTATACAGGGCTTTCACTGCTGACTTGGCCCTCTCAGGTGAAGTCACGAAAAGCGCCTGTATGGGCCCCACATTGCGCTGGGTGTAATAGCCGATCCCGGCGCCGGTCGTGAGCTGCGAGTCGACCAGTGCTCGCTGAAAGCGTGAATCGGGCTGTCGAATAATGAAGGAGAAGACGTCAGCCGCGTACGTAGCTGCGTCGTCCTTTCCGATCGACGGTCCCTGCCAATTTACCTGAACGAACACATTCTGCACGGGTTGGCTCACGATCGAACCTTCGCTCTTGGTCAACGGCGGATGCTCGACCAGAGGAAATTTCTTAAATGGGTCCTCTGCCCTCGCCCAATCGCCGAATAGCTGTTCGGCTAATGTGAAAATGACATCTGGTTTGACGTCGCCGGTGACAATAAGCGCAGAATTGTTCGGCACATAATATCGCGATTGGATGAGCCGCATCTGGTTTGTCGTCGCCGCTGCCACTGTTTCTCTGGTTCCGCCGGGACTCTTTCTGGTCGGATATTTGTAAAACAATTTATCCATCGAGGCCCTGTTCAGGTAATAGCCGGGCTGCGACTCATTGCGTTCGAGCTCACCTAATACAACTTCCTTTTCGCGGGCGAACTCTTCTTCGTCAAAAACCGGAAATCTCGCCGCATCCTTGATAAACCTGAGAGCAGTAGGTATGTTGCCGCTCGTCGTCGTGAAATAGTATTGGACCACTTCCTCGCGGGCCTGTGCGTTATTGACTATTCCAAGCTGGTCGATCTCGCCCATGTAGCTCACGTCCTTTACGTCCGGTTTGAACCTCAAATGACTGTCACAATCAAAGTGTCTGAACGCCTGGACGTTGCGAAACTGGTATATCTCACATCGGTAGATCGATGCCGCCCGGTTCGTCTTGAAGAACATATGCTCGTATAGGTGCGATAGCCCGTTCAGTTCCGGCGGTTCGGTGAATGAACCGTTGCGTACGGCCAACTCGACCGTAACAAGCGGCACCGACGAATCGGGTAAGACTATTATCTGAAGCCCATTGGCGAGCGTTTTTGTGGTTATCGGGATCTCATAGGCCGGAGCAGCCGGCGTAGCCGCAGGCGTTGCCGGTGTCGGCCGAGGTTTCTGCGCAGGGCTTGTCGCCGGCAGAAATGATAGGATTAAAAATAAAGAAATAAGCAGTTGTTGCACAGAATAACTCCCTTGCGATGGCTGGACTACTGAAATGTAACATACGGAGAAACATTAATGGAACGTGACAATTTGATGCATGGAGCCCGCACCGCGTTGAATACGAATGAGGAAATTCGTGCCTGGGCAGAGAATTATCTAAAAGAAAAGACGCGCGGCGAAAACCCGTCAATGACAGACCAAGAGTTCGAGAAACACTGGCGCTACCACAAACCCGAGATCATCCACGCGGGAGCGGCGGAGGCGATGGCGGCATATCGCGGTCGGGGAGAAAAGGACTAGGAAAGTCGGGGAGCGAGGAACATCAGTGGGTAACCTCATAGTGAAACATCAAGAGCTGGACGGTACCAGGCTGCTTTCATCAGCAAGATCTCCGATGCTGAAGGCGAAGCGGCGGAAACACAGACTTGGATCGAGTTCGCCGTCCGATGCGGCTATTTGGACCGGGATGAGGCAAAGAAGTTGTACGTCGCGTACGATGAGATTCTGGCCATGCTGGTTTCCATGATCAATAGCCCCGGACGTTGGGTGCTGCCAAGTGGAAGGAAATAAGAGGAAGTGGATGACCTCCACTCCCTTTCTCCCCGACTCCCCTACTCTCAGCGGTTCTAAACTCCCGGCATCGCCTTCTTCAGTGGTTTGAGCAGTATTGCTAAGACGACGGCCATGAAGAGGGCCATGCATCCGAGGACGATGAAGAAGCTGGATTGATACCAGATGCTCCAGTAGATGCCGATCATCGTCAGCTTGTTGCCGATCGCTGTGGCGACGAACCAGCCGCCCATCAACAGACCGCGCATTCTGATCGGCGCGACCTTGGAAACAAGTGAAAGGCCCATTGGCGACAGCATCAACTCACCGAGCGAGAGGATGCCATAGGCGAGCAGCAGCCAAAATGGCGATACGGTGAAAAGGAATCCACGCCTCAAAATCGTGTCTTTATGAGCCTCAGCCTGCCCGTTCGTAGCCTTGTTGGCGAGATCGATGAGTTTTGCGTCCGCCGTAAATTTTCGATCTTTATATGACTCGATCTTTGCGAGGGTCTCAGGCGAAACCCCGTCAGACCGCAACTGTGCAGTCACGGCCGACAGGAAGGATGCAAAGGTCTGGGCTCCGCCAAATTTCGCCTCTGCAAAGGTCTTGTCGGCGAGCTCTCCA